>JADJFV010000034.1:0-300000 GCA_016708435.1 Leptospiraceae bacterium
GAGTAAGCGGTAAATCTTCGTTATCTAGTGAAAGGATTTTTCGCAGACTAGATTTATATTCCTTAAGATTAGTTTTCTTTTGTCTAAATCAATTTCTTTCTCTAAGATATGATTTAGACTAATGATAGAGGTAAAGAGGGATTCGTTTTTTTTGAGTAATTCTTCTAGCTTCAAAACAATTCTAGCTTTCTTAGCTTTTTCCCCGTAGATGAGTTCTTGGAGTAAGTCTTTAGTAAGAAAGTAATTTTTCATTTTTCGCCGAGACTTGCCAAAAGCGTATTCAGTGCTAGAATACGGAGTAGGAGGTTTTTCATGAGATCATTTTGATACACATTCAATAAACTCGGACGCGGATAAATTACGCTTAGCCCCTTCATCTTTAAGGAGCCGTAAGTTCTTCTTCACTAAACAGCATTTGAAATTTCTTATCAATCTTTTTATTCGGTTTCATTTTTTGTTAAAATAGATTTCGCTGTCTTTTGTTTGACCCAAATCTTCGTAGAGAGCGGCTATATTGTAATTAGCTATTGATCGTAGCTCAAGCGTCTTTTTTTTTTTTTTTTTTTTTTTTTTAAACTAGCTGATTTCTTATAAAGGGAAATTGCTCTTTCTTTGTCTTCGCTAAATTGTTCTGAGAGAGCCCAGAGAAAGTATAAGTTTGCTAAAGCTTTGTCCTTTGGAGTTACTCTTTCCATATAAGGAATTACTTCAGAGACAATCTTAGCTGCATGGTTATAATTCCTTACTAGAAGTATGAATTTTTCCTGACGTAAAAAATCTCATCGTTTTCTTTGGGTGGATTCAAATCTTCTCGAAATAGGATTGCTTTGGCTAGATAGATTTTGAATCGAACTTCATCCCGAAAAGATAGATACTTCTCAAGCGAGTCGATTGACTCAGAATATTTTTTTTCCTCAAAGAGTTTTATACAGTTCTGTCTCAGAGTATTCAAATCCTTTCTTGAAATGCTATCTGGTATAACGGCAGTAACCGCTAATAGACTAAAAATAAAGGTAAAGATTCTTGCCATAGTCTGGATATTTTCGAGTGTTCATCTTAAATTGAAACTCTGTCTTTACATTTTCGGAAAGATAGTTGATTACCTTTTCAACTTCATTCTCCTTTGTTAGAAGAATAATTTCATTGTGGCTTATTTCAATTATGCCCTCTTTTTCGAGCAGATGATTTTTGATCATTCTTACGAGGCTTTTCTTTTTGGTGACTGCATCTTCTACTTCTAGGAAGTTTGTGATTTTTAATTTGGTAAAATAGAATTCACCTGCAAAATTCTTTGCCTGAATATGAATAGAATGAATGATTTTTCGCAGAAAGTCATAGGAATCTAACTTTGCATTTACCTCAGATTCGAAATAAGAATTCAAGAAAGGAACGAGCGGCTCGATCTGTTTGTCAATTTTCTCACAAATACTTTCGATATCCTCGGGACTTGGGTTTGCATTTGCATCGTAAAAGAATGCAACTAGTCCAGAGAGAGAATGAGCATCTAAAAATTTTAATACAATGCTTGAATAATTAGTAAACTCAATTGGAGAAAGCTTTTTCTTAAAAAAAACATCATTTAGTAGAACGGGCTGAAAGTAGAGATGAATATAACCTTCAAATCGATTTTGTAGAAATTTATCATGTGATTGAAAAAGCAGATTCGTGCGCGCTCTATCCGAAAGCCCCTGACAAAGAACCGGATAATAGGTGAATGTATGCGGTTCATAGTAAAAAAAGGAATAGGCTTGAATTCCCAGAGATTGAAACATTTGCCTGTAAATATTTGTCTGCATTTTGTATCGAATCTTCTTTTGCATAAATTTTATTTAGCAAAGTAAAATTTTCGTCTTCTGCTGGTAAAGTCTCATTAGCCACTGGCTCAATTTCTACAATGGGCTCAGTAACTTTTCGGAAATGATTTCCAGGTGGTAGGGAGTAGCGCCTAGCTCTACCTCAACCGGAATATCCGTCTTAGCCTCAGCCGCTTTGTTCTTTTCGGAAATTTTTCCGATTAAACGGTTGAGCTCTACCGTAAAAATATTCTTTTTCTTCTTTTGTAAATGTTCCGGCAGCACCGGGGCGGTTTCGGTATTATATACATCGCGTATAAACTTAGGGGTAATCCGCGTTTGCTTCTTTCCCTTTAAATCGAGCGGCAATAAGAATATAGTTTTTTTGTTCATAGTAACTTATCCTCGCTTATGATTGTTTCTGCCTATTTTCTTCCCAACTTTGTTCATTTTTTTATCATAGGATAAAATCTTTATTTCTGAATCGGTTTTCATTTTAATATACATAGCCGTTGCTAAATGAATTGAATCTAAAGTCTTGCAACCACTTAAATTGATATTTATTCCCTGTAATTCTTTTTCCAGTCAAAAATGATAGGTGATTTTGCTTTCCTTTTTCTCATTAAGCTGCTTAAATCAAGACTAGAATTTTCTGCTCGAATAACCGAGCCTTTTGCTTCTTCTTGCTTCAAAAATGATTCCAATTTTGTAACTCTTTCATTTTCAGAAAAGGTAGGCTTCCGAATTTCAGCAATGACAGCATTCTTTTCTTTCACGTATAGAATTTCCCCATCTTTTACAAGGTTTAAGTATTTACTTAGATTATCTCTGAAAACTTTAATGCCTATCGTATTCATATGTCCAATTTCTTCCCTAAATGGAAACAAGTCAAATTTTAAACAAGTATATCACTCATTTTAATTTCGAGAGTATTGTAAATCAAAAACGTTTCTGAGAAAGGATAAATCTTGGAAGACCCTGTAGAGTCATACTTGGTAGTAATTTCATTTTCGGGGTCTACATAAATGATATGAGCAGTTCCAATAGAAAGATAGTCTTTTAGTTTTGCATTCATTTCCGTTGTAGTATTGGCAGGAGAAAGGATTTCGACTATTAGCTCGGGAGCTTTTTCTAAAATTCCGAGTGGTGGCTTGGGATACTGCTCTTTGGTTATATACACAATATCCGCTCCTCTGATTCTAAGTGGATTTCTCTGAATTAAAATTCCAACTTCGCCCGTGGCAACGTATCCCTTTGAGGATAGATGTTTTTCCAAAATCTGAGATAGACTCATTTCCATTAATCCATGTAAAAAACCAGTAGGTGACATTTCTTTTTTTTCTCCGTCGATGACTTCGTAAAAACCATCTGGAAGGGAGTCAATGTCTGCGTATTCTAGAATCGGTTTTTTCTCTGCGAGTAGGGGCATAGTGTAAATATCATGTTTAGGTTACTAAATTGCAAGTAGAAAAAGGAAAGATTTATTCTGATTACCAGGCGAAGGCGAAGGTCGCGAATACTTGGAGCGAAGGGCGGGCGATAAAGCTGTTCGATGTGCCAGTAAACAGGAATCCTTACATTGAATTTACAATAGGTTACTCTTTCCTAAAGAATCTTACCTGTTTGAAACTTTAAAAGATCATTGAACTTTTCCAAAACATCAGTGAAACTTTTCTAAAACTTCAATGAGAATTTGTAAAATATCAATGAAGTTTTGTTTTTTTCAATGAAGAATTTTTAAATTTCAATGAAGTTTTACTTTTCTAGCCTTAGGTTTTATAAAAGGAAAGGTAGCTTTTAGATTCTGATTGTTTAGCGGGGAGTTTCTTGTTGCTACTGAGGCATAAAAAACCCCGCTTTTGAGGGCGGGGTTTAAGTCGTAAAAAAACCATGTTGTAGAGACAGGTTTTAAACCTGTCTATTACACGATTAAGTCACGCGAAAAAACTTCTTATTGACCATTTGGGAAACTTGGGTAGGTAGTTAAACCAGTTGCTCCAAAGCCTGTAGCACCAGCCGCCGCAGCAGCAGGGCAAGAAGTTAAACCAGGTAGTGTCCCAGCTAATAACGCTGAAACAGAGGTTCTTGATCCAGAATCTCCACCATACACACAAGCTGTGACTAAGCTAGTAGCACCACCATCACCAGCTAATGTGTTAATTACTGGTAAAGTAGTTCCTAGACCTAGAACTGCAGGAATAGTGGTATTCTTTCTCATCTGACTGTTACAAGCATATGCATCATTTACAGTTCCACCACTGACAAATCCAATAGCACCAGCATAAGCAGTAGCGGCAGTATTACCTGCAGAGAATGCGTATACGATTTCTTTTACGTCGGTCAACTTTCTCTTAGCATTGATTGTATCATGTGAGTCTGTAGCTTGAATAGGAGTAGTACCTACGCCACCTAATCCAATCGCTTCGCAAGATGCCACATTTGCTACGTTTAAGTTTGAACCACCATAGAAAGGAGTTGCTCCATCAACTGGATAAGCAGTAGAGCCAGATTTCATAGGATGTGCACTTGTAAAGGTGCTAGCAATAGTTAATAGAGCCCCAGATTTTGGATAGGCTTTTGCTGCTAGAATTGGATTTCCTGTTAAACCAGTTGTAGAACCTTCACTGCCGCCAACGGTAGAAGTGTTTAAGAAGGAATTATTTCCAATTGCAACAGCAGTTTCTTTAGGATACCCTGTTAATCCATTCGTCAACACTCTATGTAACAAAGCATTGGTTGGTTTTCTACATTCTTGAGTTGCAGCAATCGTATTATAACTTCCTACAAGGGATGTTACATCAGCTTCTCTAGAACCAGTTAACAATGCATCTACAGTACAGTTACTCTTAGGAATTCTCGCACATGCCATTAAAGCAGAACCTTTAGCATAAGATAGACGAGCTAAATAAGCTTGTCCAACTGCACCAAGACCGCCAGTTGTAGCAGTACCAAAAGAACCAGGAGGAATTGTTCCAAAGGCAGCATTGATACCAGAAGCACATGTAAATGAATTTAAAAGAATTACAGCTCCACTAGTTCCACCACCTGCAGCACAAAGAATCGAACCAAAAGTTCCTGTTCCAGATACAGCTGAACCAGCAGTTCCTGTGTTAAACATTTGGGCAGTTGTTGCAGTAGTTACTAGTGTATTAAGTGTAGTAATAGTGTTCGCTGAACCAAGTGCTTTTGCCATTGTAGTTTTCTCAGCATCAGAGTATGTTGCATAGAAACCCTCTATACTTGCTTTCGCAGCAGCCAAAGCAGTTGCGTTAGATACTCCATTTCCTAATAAAGTCATATAAGGTACAAATAGAGAACCAGTCAGAGCAGCTAAGTCAGTAGAAGCTTTTTGAGCAGCTACTGCAGTTGCTCTTGTTGTAGATGTCCAAGCACCTGCATCTGTTAAGAACGCATCATACTTTTTGTTGTAAGGAACGCTTGCATATACTTGATTGGCAGCCACTAATCCATAATAAGCTGTGGCAGCAGTAACAGTAGCAGTTGCTACAGAAGTAGCAGCAGCAGTTACGTTTGTAGAAGGACCTCCTACAGCAGCCTCCCCAGCTGCAATAGCACTAGTTCTTGCAGTTGCAGGAACAGCAGCAGTAATGGCAGCAGCAGATGCACCAGTTGTATTAGCAGCTGTGAAAAGATTTTTTACAGTTTGAGCGGCAGTAACAGCAGCACCTTGACATATTGCTTGCGCAGTTCCAGCAGTTACACAAGTAGTAATAGCAGTCCCTGCAGCTGTTGCACCCGCAAGAGCGGTAGATGCTTCTGCGTTTGCTACAGCAGCAGCGTTAGCAGCAGTAGCACTTGCATATACGGAGTTCGCAGCAGCAGTAACTGATGTTGTAATAATCGAGGTTGCACCGTATGCAGTGGTAGCTGCTGCAATCAGAGCAGCAACGTTGGCAGCTGTTGGGGTTACAAGAACTGAATTAGCAGCATCTCTAGCGGCACTAATACTAGCAGCAGTTGCACCAATGGTATTAGTCGCAGTTACAAGGGCAGCAGCGACAGAAGCATTTGTCGCAGCTGTATAACCTTGTGCAGCTATTGTTTTGGCAGTAGCAGCTTCATAGTTTGCCGCTGTGAAGTTTGTCGAAGATGCAGCCGCACCTTGAACGATAGCACCTGCATACAAAGAACCTAGGTTCACGCTGATTGCACAGTTACCAGTAGTTGCAGATTGGATCAAACCGTTAATGTATTGACCCACAATAAATCCGTTTGAAGAGCTTCCGCCTGTTTCGTATTTATGACAATTTACGAGACCTAGCATAGAAATCAGTAGAACGGAAAATAAGAATTTTAAAGTTTGTTTCATGTGATTCATTTCTCCTTTTTTTATAATTCGTGCTTATAGCCGATTCTATAAACGTTTCCACCAACAGTCACTGGGTAAGCAGGTTGTGGAGCGATAGCTGCGATACCACCAGCAGATTTGGTTCCAGCATTTCCTTGCGTATAAGAGAAGTGTGTTTCCACTTCGATAAACGCATAGCCCTTTTCAGTAACTTTTGTTTGAACACCGGTTAACCAGCTTAAGCCAAAGCCATTGCCAGAAAATTTTGCATCTTCATTGATAACACCAGGTCTTGCAGCGTCGCCAGCAACTGGTAAAGTTTTAGCTAAACCACCGGTAACTCCATCAAGTCCGTTTCCATCGTTTCTACCTTTTAATTGCCATTCTGCTCTGTAGTAATGAAGACCAGGAGCTATGTAAAATGCAGATCTAGAACCGAGGTTTAATTTGATACCAAAATAAACTGGAATTACAACAGATTTGTAATACCAAGTTACATCGTACCAGTCATAACCAGCAGCAGTAGAAGAAGTACGACCACCAGAAACTTTTGTAGAAAGATTGATACCTGCTCTCCAGAAGAAATTGTCTCCGACATCCTTTTCGTAACCGAATGTCAAGTTACCTGCAGTCATAGGACCTGTTGATTTATAAGAGATAAGACCACCGGTAAGGTTTTGCATTGTTTGGAGTTTGTTTTCTGCGATAACGGCTTTTTGCTGACCGGCATAATTTCCGTTTGCGTCTGTCTTTGCTTGACCAGAATCCAATCCATCTTTTACGATTGTTCCACCGAGACTGTTTGGATCGAACTGAACGCCGAGCCCAACTATGATTCTTGATTTTCCTTTGTTCTTGAAGTCCTGATCATCTGCTAAGAGAGAAGAGGCAACTAGAAAACAAAGAGAAAACACGACTAATAATTTACTGATCATTTTGATCATTCGTTTATTCCCCTTTTTTTGATTTTTTAGGGTCGAGCACAGCGAAGACGATCTGGAAAATCCCAAAGCAATGGCGACCTCGAATTGCAATGATGCTAGGGTATCTTAATTTATGTCAACCTTATCTAGAAAATTTATTAATTTTTTTAAAAAAAAATTATTTTTGTAATTTCTGAGTGAGACTAATGGTCACCTCGAACTAGCAGTATCCAAAAATGCGCCGTGAGAGGTCTATCTTTCTTAGAACGACATTACAGTCATTTCGAACTAGCAACATCCGAGCTTGCGCCGTGAGAAATCTATTTTGCTTAGAACGACATTACAGTCATTTCGAACTAGCAACATCCAAGTTTGCGCCGTGAGAAATCTATCTTTCTTAGAACGACATTACAGTCATTTCGAACTAGCAATATCCACGCTTGCGCAGTGAGAAATCTATTTTGCTTAGAACGATTATTCATCTTTTTAGTTCTAAGGAATATAGACCTCTCACCGGTAAAGCTGGTTCGAGGTGACCGTATACAGTCACCTCGAACAGTTTTTTCGTGAGAGGTCTATCTGCCTTAAGGCTATTAAATCAAATTCCATTCTTCGCTTAAATCTTTCCACTCTGGATTGAATGCATTGATTAGGTCATTTTTCTTTTCTCTTCGCCATTTTTTTATTTCTTTTTCCCTTTCAATAGCGGAGAATGCGTTTGTTGTCGATTCGAAATAAACTAACTTATCTACATTATATTTTTGGGTAAAACCTATATTTATTTTGTTTTTATGTTCATAAATGCGACGCTCTAAATTATTCGTCATACCAATATAAAGCACAGTATTTGTTTTATTGGTTAGAATATATAGGAAGAAGTTTGAGCTGCTCAATTGAAAATCCTTTTTAGTTCTTTAGTTCTAAGGAATATAGACCTCTCACGGTAAGGCTGTTCGAGGTGACAGTAATAGTTCCGCGTTCTTAAAATATATCTTCTCCAATGTTGCCTTATCTAATCCAAGTCCGTAGATCTTCCAGAAGCCTTTGCGGGGTTTATGTTCCGGGTAGTAGTCGAAGTATTCGTCGGTGGTTTCTAAGAAGCGAGAGTATACTTCTAATTTGCCGCGATCGGGGGGACCGTCTACGCCGAATAGAATTCGGTTTGCGTATTTGGTAAGAAAAGCTTTTGCTTTATAGGGCTGTCTGCCTAATTCGTCAATGCGAGCAGCTATATCTACGTATACGTTCGGGTGGTCCTGGAGGAATTTTTCGGCATTGGCTAGTTCGTTTGCCATTTCTCCAAAGTGGAGAGCTACGAAAGTCAGAGTTGGGTGACGCTTAAAAAGTGCATTTCTTTCTGCCAAAACTTGGTCTAATTTCGGAAATTCTTTTGCGGAGAATGACCATTCTGGATGACGCAAAAGTTCCTCGTATCGCTCATTTCTCTCGTCTATGGGTGAGAAAAATGCTACTGGATCAGCAGTGTGGATAGAGATAATTAGCCCAGCTTTTGCACATTCTTTGAAGATTGGGTCTAATTCGGGGTCATCTAACCGAAGCCTTTCTCCGTTTTTTTTCTTCAAATTTAGACCAAAATTCTTCCAGAGTTTGATTCCTTTGCTTCCGTTTGCAATGTCAATTTTTAAATCAGCGAGCATTTTCTCGGCAAAATTGTCTTCATTGAGTCTCTTCCAGTTGAACGTGCTAAAATGAATGATGCGCGGATCGGGGTATTCTTTTTTGAGATTTACAAAATCTTCTCCCGTTGTAAAACTTAAGTTTATAAATTTCTTAATGCCGAGTTCTGTTAAATCTTTGGAAACTTCTTCGGGATTTGTCCGAAACATTTTGCCTAGATGACCATGCGTTTCGACAATTGGCATCGAGGGAAGTTTGGAATTGCGAGTATCGGGTGCCTCTAAAACCGATTTTGGGATAAAATCCTGCACTAAAACAAGGGAATTAAAACTTGGAATTTCATTTGGAGTTTGGAAGCCAAATATCTTATAAGCTAAGAATTTTACTCGAATGACGTTTGACGGAAACAGGAAAATCGCAAGCAAAACGTTTCCAAAAAGGGAAAGGAATAATAGAATTTTAAGTTTATTTTTCATTGTTTTACTCTATGATTCTTAAAATATTGTCGTAAATACATTTTCTATGAAAAAGCCTTACCCAAAAAAAAACCAAAGATCAAAAATCCTTCTAAATCGGACATTCTAGAGGAAATTCTTCCCGATGATTTGCATTTGATTCCGATTAAGACTCGTCCTATTTTTCCTGGAATTATCACTCCTCTCATTGTCCCGATGGGAAAATTTTCCAATGCAGTAGATGAGGTGTATAAAAGCAATGGGTTTATCGGTCTTACCCTCCTAATTAAAGAAGAGAGTGAAAAAAATCCGATCAATAATATATTCCAAATAGGAGTAGTCGCCAAGGTCTTAAAAAAAATGAATCTTCCCGATGGAGGCACTCATATTCTAATTAATACGATTCATCGCTTTAAGATTTCCAAAATTTTAAAAGAAGAGCCCTATCTTGTGGCTAAAGTCAGTTATCCGATAGATAAATTAAAATCGGGAACCAAGCTAGATCTTAAGGCAATGATGCGTAACTTACTTGTTCTTACACGCGAGCTTGCGCAAAACAATCCTCTCTTTACAGAAGATATGAAGCTTTCCCTTGTGAATATGAGCGAGCCCGGTCGTATGGCTGATTTTGTTGGCTCTATTTTAAATTTAGACAAAGAGGAATTTCAATTTATATTAGAAGAAGAAGATATTTTACTCCGCCTTGAAAAAGTAATCATCTATCTCAAGAAGGAATTGGAGCTAATCGCTGTTCAGCGCAAGATTAACGACCAGATTAATAGCAAGATGGATAAGCAACAACGCCAATTCTTTTTGCGCGAGCAGCTAAAAGCAATTCAGGGCGAGCTGGGAATGGGCGATGATAAGTCTGACAAGAAGTATGATGTGCTTCTTGAACGATTAAAAAAAGCAGAAGTCATAAGTGAAGTCTATACAGAAGTCAAAAGAGAAATTGAGCGTTTACAGGTTACGGACTATAATTCTCCCGAATACAACGTTACCCGCAATTACTTGGAAATTATTGACTCTCTTCCCTGGGAAGCACCTCCCAAGCGGAGTATAGACATTAAACTCGCAAAGAAAGTTTTAGACAGAGACCACTACCGATTAACCGATGTCAAAGATAGAATCTTAGAATTCTTAGCTGTAAAGAAATTAAATCCTGAAAATAAATCAGGAACGATTCTCTGCTTAGTCGGACCACCCGGAGTAGGAAAGACTTCGATTGCAAAGTCAGTTGCTGAAGCACTCGGTAGAAAATTCTATCGCTTCTCTCTCGGTGGTGTTAGAGACGAAGCTGAAGTAAAAGGACATCGCAGAACTTACATAGGCTCTCTTCCTGGAAAAATATTGAGTGCCCTTCGTATTCTAAAAGAAAAAGATCCTGTGATTTTACTCGATGAAATTGATAAGATAAAGACAGGTTATTCGGGAGATCCTGCTGCTGCCCTTTTAGAAGTTTTAGACCCCGAACAAAATTCTAGTTTTAGAGATCATTATTTGGATTTGCCATTTGATTTATCCAAAGTATTATTTATTGCAACTGCGAATACACTCGATACAATTCCAAGAGTTCTCGCGGACAGAATGGATGTTATCCGCTTGTCAGGTTATATCACGGAGGAGAAAATCGAAATTTTCCGCAAGTATCTCTGGAAGAAAATCCTAAAACGAAATGGTCTTGGAAAACAAAAGATTACTCTTTCAAGTCCAGCCATTCAGGCTTTGATCAATTCTTATTCAAGAGAAGCAGGACTTCGCAATCTAGAAAGAATGTCAGACAAAATTGCGCGTAAAATTGCCTACAAGATTGTAAATAAAAATAAAATCAACAAACAAATCGCGCCTGAGCATTTAGAAGAATACCTAGGTGTTCCGATTTATGTAGATGAGAGAATGACCAAAGCGGATAAGCCCGGTATGGCGCTCGGTCTTGCGTGGACATCTGTGGGTGGAGCAACACTCCTTGTCGAAGCCATTTTCCTGAAAGGAAAAGAAGGTCTTACTCTAACGGGTAAGCTCGGTAAGACGATGAATGAGTCTACGAATATTGCTTATAGCTATGTACGTAACCTTGTAGACCCGGAAGGAAAAATCTTTTTAGACAAGCGAATTCATATTCATGTTCCAGACGGGGCAACTCCAAAGGACGGTCCGAGTGCGGGCATTACAATGGCTACTGCCATTTATTCGCTCGCGAAAAACGTTGTGATTAAGCCTGGTTTTGCGATGACCGGCGAATTGACATTAACCGGTGAAGTATTAGCCATCGGCGGACTCAAAGAAAAAATCGTAGCAGCAAAGCGTGTTGGTGTGTCTAAGATTATTTTTCCGAAAGACAACGAAGCACACCTAAAGGAAATCCCGGACTATGTAAAAAAAGGCGTCACCTTTTACCCGGTGAGTCATTATAGCGAAGTGGAAAAGTTATTGTTTTAGACCGTAGAGACGCGATCAATCGCGTCTCTACAATTAAAGAGAGGAAAATATGGGAGTACCATTTATTGATATAAAGAGATTTGAGCCAGGATTCTTAGAAGCCTGGAATGCAAAAGTGGCTGAGATGAGTAAGAATGCTCAATTCATCGGAGGAGCGGAAGTGGCTACTCTTGAGAAAAGACTTTCTGAATACACAGGAACTGCGTTTACTGTGAGCTGTGCAAATGGAACAGATGCGCTTCAACTTGCTCTTCGCGCTGTGGGTGTTGGAATAGGGGATAATGTGCTTTTACCCGATTCTACTTTTTGGGCGACCTTTGAAGCAGTTGTAAACGTAGGAGCAAATCCTTATACTGTAGATTCGAATATGAGCGATTTACAAATGGATTTTGATGCGTTCGCGAAAGCAATCGATGAAGTAAGACCGAAAGCTGCTATGATAGTTCATCTCTACGGCTGGGGATCATCCCGATTAGCCGATTACCGCGCACTTTGTAAACAAAAGGGTGTTGTGTTAATTGAAGATGGAGCACAAAGTTTCGGTGTGAAATACAAAGGTGAGCCTGTTTATAAAGGTTGCCAAATTGCGACTACTTCGTTTTATCCTGCAAAAGTTTTAGGTGCAGCCGGTGACGGTGGGGCAGTATTTGTAAACGATCAAGCATTAGCGGATAAGGTGCGTATGCTTGCAAATCATGGAAGAACCACGCACTATGGTCACGGGGCAGTTGGTTGGAATTCCAGAATGGATTCTTTACAGGCAGCGTTTGTAAATTTGAGCTTGGATCATTTTGAAGCAAGACTTAAGTCCAGACAGGATTGGGCAGCAAGATACCATAAAGATTTGAAGGCATTAGGGGTTAATGACATTACTCCACCTGCGGATTACGTGGAGAACGGTTACTGCAATGTAACTCTTTTTGAAAATTCCAAGCGAACAAAGCTTGAAGCAATTTTAAAAGAGAAGGGAATTGGATTTGGAAATATTTATCCGGGAGCAATGTCAGACCAACCTGGTGCTAAAGAATTTTTAAAGAAAAGATTTGGAGCAAATAACGCACAGCAAGTAAGTAGCACTGTGTTAAATTTCCCACTCTTTCCTTATATGACTGAAGCAGAATACAAAGAAATCCTTTCTATCATTGAGAACTTTCTAAGTGGAAAAAATTAAAGGATTCGTAATCACGGTGATGGTAATCATCGCCGTGATTTTAATCTACTCTCTTTCTAAGAGTTGGCTCTATTTTGAGAAGGGAGTAGAATTAAACGAAGAGCCACAGACAACGAGCGAGATTTTAGTAAAAGAATCTCCCAAGGATACGTTAAGCGAATACTCTCGTGTGATTTGGACGCAATATCTCTATTATCCGACAGATTTAGTTCGGGAAGCCGGTGGATTTGGACCGGAAGAGGTAATGAATCATGCGAAGAATATTACATTTGTAAATCTAAATACGGGAAAAGTAAAAAAGCTTTTTGATAAAAAGGTTTATATTCTCGATTATTTTCCTGGTGAGTTCAAAAAGAAAATCAAGAAGAACGATGAAATTATAAAAGAGACTTTAGATATTGGAAACCGTATGGTTATTTTTGCCATGCAAGTAGACACAAACAAAGACGGCTTCTTAAACAATAAAGACTTAGTCCAAATATTTTTATATCATCCGCAGGACGAAAAATTAGACGAAATATTACCGGAAGATTATTACTTTGAGCAGTTACTTCTAAATACGCGTAAGAATCTTTTAGTGTGCATTATTAAAAAACAGCCGGACATGAAATCAAAAGAAAAAGAATCAAAACCTGCCATCTATACTTATGATGTAGTAACAAAGAAAGGCACAATCATTCACGGAGAGTAAACTATGAAACATCCGAACACTGACTTAACTCTATTCGGTAAACAAATATTAAACGTTACCGGGAACGTAACAACGAGTATCCTCGATGGCGTAAAAGATATTCTAGATAAATCAATGACATGGACTGCAGAAAAATGCGAAACTTTGTCCGATGAAAAGTTTTTACAAATAGATGATCTTCCTGTGTATTTGCAAGTCGCCGGAACGAATTTAAAAAAATCTGCGGAAGTAACAACGCAAGGCCTGACTGTCGCCATTGATTCTACAGAAAGTGCGTTTGGTGTAGCGACTCATTCGTTGGATATTGCAGAGGATTATATGATTAAGACTCTGTATGAAAACAAAGTCATTAGTAGTATATTGGGAAGTTCTCACGATGACCTAATTAGTTTTTCCAAGATTCGAATGCTATTCAGGCACGATCATGTAGATGTAAATGCAGAGACGATCATTGAATTGTATCGCGAGTCGGGGCTAAAGAAAGCTATCCTCTACGTGCCCGGACTTTTTTGTGATGAAACTCTTTGGATGAAATTAGATGACGAAGACACAGGACTCGGAGATTATTTTTTAAACCAAGGATACTATCCAATTTATATTCGATACAACCAGGGGGCACATATCTCTGTAAATGGAAAAGATTTAGTTGCACTTTTAGAAAAACTATTTGCGTTAGAGCCCAATTTGCCGCTATCGATTATTACTTACAGTCAAGGGGGACTTGTGCTTCGTAGTGCCCTCTATTACGCAAAACAAGCATCAGCCGCTTTTCTTTCCAAGATTCAGAAGGTATTCATTATTAGCTCCCCGAATGGTGGATCTTATATTGAAAAGATTGGTTTTTGGGCAGGCATGGCAATGCAGGCTTCTCCTTTTTTTATCATGAAGATTGTTGGCTTTATCGGTAATTTGAGAAGTGATGCAATCAAGGATTTGTCTCACGGAATTATTAGAGAAGAAGATTGGAAATTAGGAAGTCAAATCTTTCGTTATCGCACAGAGCATTATTTTGGAGAATTAGATGAGATCGATGCCTACCAGGCTTATAGTCTCGCAGGGGAAACTGATAATATTTTCCAATCTTTCTTTGGCGATGGAATTATCGAGAAGTGGAGCATAGAGTCATTAACCGACAAAGTCTTCAGCAAAAAACCAAATCCCGAAACTCGCACACTCAAGCTCCTCGGCAAAAATCATTTTCAAATTTTGAATGCACCTGAGTTGATACCGTTTATAGAGAAGGGATTCAAGAATACCACGGATTAACATGCGTAGGCGTTGGTCGCGAATACATGGAGCGAAGGGTGGAATAAACACCGATAGGGAACGATAAAACATGGAAATAGTTTAGATTAATGATCGTTATGCGTATATATCGAATGTTTTAGCAAAGGGTAGTGTGAGTCTGAAATTACTTAAAATTATTCACTCAGAAGAAGTGATAAAAAGTAGGCGAGGTAGTTATGAGTTTTGGAATAAAAGGTCAGAACAAGAAATCATTGAATCTTTCGAACTATTTCCGCTTTTCGTGAAAGATGACGGAAGAATTATGAATGGAAATACTCGAATGTATATATTGCAAGAAAGAGGAATTGATATAAATTCTTTAAATGTATTTAGAAATACAGTGAATTAATTTTCGAATAATTATGATTAGCCTATTAAATATATTTTCTATTCCGATTAATTCGAAAGGTAAGATTGCCATTGTGTCGCGTCCAAAGGGAAATGAATTTTTAGAAGAGTCTATTGAATATTTAAAGCAAATGGAAATTGGAATCGTTGTCTCTGCTTTAACAAAAGAAGAAGAGGAAGAATTAGGCTTAACGCTTGAAGGAGAATTTTGTAATAAATATGGAATTGAATTTTTGAAATTCCCTATGCAGGATAGAGGTATTCCTTTATCAATATCCGAAATTGAAAAATTTTGCCGGAAATTAGCTTTGAAAGTGCAGTATGGTTTTTCGATAGGAGTTCATTGTCGGGCAGGCATTGGCAGATCCTCCATATTAGCTTCGAGTATTATGGTTCACTTAGGCTTTAATGCAAAGGATGCTTTAAATCTCATTTCTCAGAGTAGAAGAATAAAAGTTCCTGATACCGAAATACAAGAAGCATGGATTAATGAATATTATGCGCATGTGAGTCATAAACCTTGAATCTAAAAGACTCCATTGAAATACTAAAAGGTGTAGGACCTAAAAAAATTGCGGTTCTGAAAAGTATCGGCATACACACATTATTCGATCTTTTGTATTATTTTCCGCGCCGTTATTTAGATAGAAATTTTTCTTCTACGATACTTCTTAAGCACGGAGAGATTGTGACTGTTCTTGCCACAGTGATGGATTCTTATCTCGCTCATGGAAAAAAAAGTAGATTGATTGTGGGAGTGAAGACTTCGAATAGCGAAAGAATTTCCCTTGTCTTTTTTAGTGGAGTCAATTATTTTAATCATGTATTTAAGCCCGGAATGCATCTTGTTGTCAGCGGCAAATTAGAATACTTCCGTGGACTCCAAATCTCGCACCCTGATTACGAAATCATTTCCGGAGATGAAGACGAAGAAGCTGACTTGACTCATGTGGGACGGATAATACCCCTTTACCCCACAACGGAAGCTTTGAAGAAGGACGGGCTTGACTCTCGAGGGTTTAGAAGACTAGTTAAACAAGTATTAGATAAAATTGATGGAAAGAAATTTTCTATTGAAGAAGTTTTACCAGCCAAAGCAGTTAAGAAACGTAAGCTCATGAAGCGCCAAGATGCTTTCCAAGAAATTCATTTTCCTACTACAGATGAAACTCTGACAGAAGCCAAACGACGATTTGCCTACGAAGAATTTTTTTACTTTAATCTTCTCATGGAATACAAAAGAACAGAAAGACAAAAGATCAAACGCAAACTCTGGCCTCTTAGAAAATCAGAAGGGGCAGGAAAAATTCTAGAGCGACTTCCCTTTGAACTTACACAAGACCAAAAATCAAGTCTTGAAAAAATGAAAGAATTAAACGGTAAAGACATTCCAATGGCTGTTCTTTTACAGGGAGATGTTGGTTCGGGAAAAACGGTTACTGCTTTGTTAACTGCAATGCACTATATGGATAATAATATTCAAGTTTGTATGCTTGCTCCGACAGAGGTTTTAGCAAGACAGCATTTTCAAACCATTCAGGGCTTATTACAATTTACCCCATTTGCTCGAATTGATTTATTCATTGGAAAAGAAAAAGAAAAAACTAGAAGAGAAAAGCTTGCCCGCTTAAAAGAAGGGGAAACTCTTCTAGTCATTGGAACTCATAGTCTTTTTCAAGAAGATGTAGTCTTTAGCGATCTGGGTCTTGTAATCATAGACGAGCAGCATAAGTTTGGAGTGGAGCAAAGAGAGAGTATCCGTGCCAAAGGAAAAAATCCAGATATACTTGCCATGACCGCAACACCAATTCCGCGCACACTCTGTCTTACCCTCTACGGTGATTTGCAATTAATCACAATTAAGACAAAACCTCTGGGCAGAAAACCAATTGTTACCAAGTGGATAACAGAGGATAAACGCCCGGCAGTCTACAACTCAATTAAAAAGTATTTAGCACAGGGTAGACAGTGTTTTATTATTTATCCACTCATCGAAGAATCAGAAAAAGTTGATTTAGAATCGTGCATCGAATCTTACGAAAGACTTCGGATGTTTGAATTTAAAGATTACAAAATCGGACTCCTACATGGAAGGATGACGAGTGTAGAAAAAGATTCTGTCATGCACGCCTTTAAGGCTAACGAGATTCAGCTCCTGGTAACGACTACTGTTGTGGAAGTGGGCATTGACGTTCCGAATGCAACGGTTCTTGTAATTGAGCATTCGGACAGGTTTGGAATTTCCCAGCTTCATCAGCTTAGAGGTCGTGTGGGTAGAGGAGAGCATGAGAGTTTTTGTATTTTACTCACACCTGACAAAGTGAGTGAAGACGCTGTTACCCGCATTGAAGCCATGGTTCGAACCAATGATGGATTTGAACTTGCTGAGGTGGATTTAAAACTCAGAGGACCTGGTGAACTATTGGGGCTAAGACAGAGTGGCCTCCCGGATTTTAAAGTAGGAGATTTAGAAAAAGACGAAGAAACAATACTTGAATCTAAAGAGGATGCATTAGAATTTGGAAGTATTGGAGACATGGAAAAATTGGAGTTGAGAACTAGATTCACAGAAGGTCGAATTCTTTTTCCTAACTAATGTATGGATTGAGGATAATAATAATTTGTCTCTCGTAAACTATTCGCATGAACAAGAGTCTAATTATCGCAGGTAAAACATGAAGACAAAAATCATTCAATACAAAGGCGTAGGCGAAATAGAGATAATGAAGACTCGCCGCACAAGAGGCATGAGTCTTAAGATTCACCCGATCAAAGGTGTCTGCGTTTCGATTCCTTCACACTGGTCATATAAGGGGGCAGAAGAAATTCTTAGAGAAAATCAGGAATGGGTTAATAGGAGTATACAAAAATTATCCGCAACCGAAAAAAAATCCGCTCCTTTTACTGAAGACAGTAATTTTAAAACAAAATACCATGATGTAAAAATTCTTCCCTGGATTGGGCGAGATGTTTCGTATACCGATCGGGAGAATGTGTTAAATATCTATTATCCTGAAAATCGCAATGTAACCGATAGCGATATACAAGAGCAAATTCGATATCTAATTGAGGAAACTTACAGAAAAGAGGCTAAGCAGTATTTGACGGCAAGATTGGCTTATCTTGCAAAGGAAAAAGGCTTTAAATACAAGGGCATCACGATTAAAAATATGAAATCCCGTTGGGGTAGTTGCACGGCGCTCGATCATATTAATCTGAGTTTACATTTGCTTCGAATTCCAGAAGAGCTTTCTGATTATGTGATTTTACATGAACTCTGTCACACTGTTCATAAAAATCATAGTAAGAGATTTTGGGAATTGCTTTGTAAAATTTGTCCGGAAGCAAAGGCTAAGGACAAGGAGATGAGAAAATACAATGCGCAAGTTTATTGAGGTAATTGCATTTGCTTTCTTTGCATTTATTTTCTTCTTAGTAGTAGATGTAAATGCTGATTCGACCTGTAAAATATTGGGTAGAATTCAAATTGATTCAGTATTGGAAGCAAAGCCGATTTGCACTTCCGGGTTACGGATAAATGATATTAGCCAATATTTAGTTGCCAAGATGGTTGGAGTAGAAAAAGTTAATGCTGATTTGTATTTAGAGAAAAAAGAGGCAAAGGGTTATTCGCAAATTGCCACAAGCATGACCAAGAATTCTTCGACTGAAAGTATTGATCTTACCAATCTCGCTGTCGGTGAATATAGAGTATGCGCAAAGAGAGGAGCGGCGCAAGGCTCTGGGTTAATACATATTAGCTTTGATATTGTAAACAGCTCTTGCGGAACTGGAAGAGATACTTGCTTTGGAGCAATCGGTAAGAACTGCGAAGGTGGTCTAGGTGGCACTTGCCATGAAACGACTCCTGATGGATTGAAAGTTTGTCAGGTAGCGATTGGCTCTCAGATGCATGATACATGCTGTTCTTCTAATCCAAACGGGAATCATTGTGGTGGCAATGAATCATTAACCGCTTGCACGAAAGAATGGGATCACGCAGTTAATGATACGGCGGCTGCAGGAAGAAATTGGGCTGTGACTTTTAATCCGACCATTGTAACTTATAGAGGCTCCGGAGAATCCCTGTTAACCCAATCTTTGACTATTGGAGATAAAAATACAGCAAAGCCTTTGGAACAAGCTTTTAGAGCACCCGTTGGAATTGACATTTGGGATATAGATGCAGAGCAGGGTTGGTGTGTGAATCCGAAGCGTTATACGAAATCCTGTGCACCGCTAACAAATAATTGTTGGGCAAGATGTAAGTAAATGGAACCGAACAAGAATCCGCCAGTCATTTATTCAGAAGGAGAGACTGACGATTTAGAAATTCTTTCGGAACTAGAAGAGCATTTAGATGATGAAAATGTATCTAAAGAAGAAAATAAATATGCAGATAAAGTTTCTCCTCGCGTTCAAAAACTAAGAGACCTCCGTAAAAAATCAAAAGTATCCATTACCCAGAGTAGACCGTTTCTTGCAGGGGTAGAACTAGATATCCGCAGGAAGCATGAGAATGCTCTTCTCATTGAAGACTTGTATGTGGAATGGTGTAGTAAGGGAAATAAAACCTGGCTGTCTCCGTTTGAAATTCTAACCAAATACGATGAAGCACTTTTACTTTTTAGCGGCAAACGCAGTTCTATCGCAGCCTTTATTCAAAATTTGATTGCTCTTTCTAGAGAGGGAATTTCACCTCATGCCTTTTTGCGTTATGTGCAAAATCCGCGAATGGGAGCTGATTTTAATTGGAGAGAGTGGGGCAGTAAGCATTTAACTCCTTTGCGGCTAATTGCGGATACTCTCTTAGAATTAAAAAGATCTGCTCCCTTCGATAAAGAGATTCTAGGGACAGAGCGGGTGCGGATGGCAAGAGACATTGTGCTTGTGAAATATGCCGGTAAGCCGCTTGCTCGTTTTTCCGAAGAGGCGCTTAAGAGTAGTGCAATTGGTGTTTATATGGATAGTTGGGCTGATCTGAGGCTCGATAATTCGGCTTTTATTTTGTTCTTAAAAAGAAATATTCTGCCAATTCTATTTGCCCTGTCGGGTAAGGTAGATTTGCCGCATTTGAATCGGATACTCAGTCTACTGCCCGATGTTGAGAGATTGTTCAGAGAGAATTTTAAAGAAGGCTACTTAGATTCCCTGGCTAAAGATGCTCCCGGGATTTATGGGAAAGATTTCGAGAAAGGATTTCAGGAGAGAAGAAATAAAGGATACAAATACTATGATTTCATTGTAGAGACAGAGTCTTTCTTGAAAATTCTATCTGCTCTTTTAAAAACTCAATCAGGATATTTTTTACTTCCATGGGTTTCTAATGTATTGATTGGGAGAAAGGATACCAATCTGGCAGAGAATATTGCCGCATTAGTGGATGCGTTAGATGACACAGGCGGGAATCACACCTATACCTGGCATATTCGAAAGTTAATGTCTAAGCCCGCGAGAGACCGAGAGGCATACATTGCATTAGTCAGAGACAATAATGGGGTAGATCCCGAGTATCCGAATATCAGACGAATTTTCCAAAATCCCGGCGATACTTACGAAACTACTTACTTACTAGAATTAGCGCGTAAGCTTGGTATACCTCTTAGTGATTTCGGACCCAAAGGAACTGTGTTTTCGTTTAAAGACTTATTGAATGCTTATACAAAAAGAAATCCTGAATCGCAACAGATTCTAGATCGATTCCGATTGGATGCTATCACTGGAATCGATAGACAGTGGGACTTACAGACATTAGCCCAATTTGATTCGCTTGGAAACAATGTTCATCCTCTTTTCTTAAGAAGTGCTATTCGCGGTCTTGGAAGTAATTTCTTTTCAGCCATTAAGTCTCTTAATTTCTCTAACCTGTATAGTGAATTTTCGATTGCAAAACCAAATCCGTTTCATATCGAGAAAGAATTTAAAATTCCTTTTTATGAAATAAACAATATGGATAAGTTCAAGGAAGAAGAAATAGCAAAGAAAGTAAATCGGAAGTTAGTCTTATCCGCGTTATCCCCTTTTCTTACGACTTCCCCTGTATCCGTTGAAAACTTTGTTCCTTTTTTGAACACCGAAAGCATCCAACTGAGAGAAAGTCTAGAAAGTAAAACAGAAGAGCAAAGAAAATTAGAATTAGAAATCAAATTCTTAGAAGAAAGCGAAGTTCCGGATAAAGCGATTCTAAAAGAAAAAAAAGACTCCGCTAAAAAATTAGAGAAATCCATTTCTTTCATACGTGATAAACGAACTCATTATGAGGAGATACTTTCTATTTACCCCAGGCTGAGTGAAGATGAAAAATTTCTAGTGATTATTTTAATTTCCGGTTACATTGCAGACACTGGCTCCGAGCTTTATTCATTTGCTGTTTCGATGATTCTTATTCGTTACGAGAAAGAAACTCGTCTATCAGAGCAGTTAGATTTTCTAAGACAGGACATCGTAGAGGAAACTTTTAATTATTCGCAGTTTTCTTATTTTCTAACCACACTTGAACTTTGTAAAAATTTAATTCAAACAGACAAGGCTTTAACTAAAATAGAAACCGAATCGGATCACCGCCTTCATGGACTTCTTCGACCTTATATTATTACTAAAAATAAAAAACTAAATACGGAATCGATGGATGCTTCCGTAAGTAAGCTTACTAGCTCTGGAAAATTAAATTCGGAAAAATCAAAGTGGCAGGATATTTTAGAGAACACGGAAAAGAAAGTGAAGGAAAAGTTTTCTCCTTTCAAACTTTTCATTTCTAAAACCTCGCTTGATGCCTACTATGGAGACATGGGCGGAATTTGTCTTGCGAACTATCCGGCTGAAATTAAGAAAGAAGGGTTTTATATAAACAGGCTAATACAAAAAGACGATGAAATGATTGTAGGAATTTCAATTGCAATTAAGACTAATGGCGGTATTCCTTCGCTTGGAATTAAATCCTATTGGGCGGCGTTTGCCTTTAACCCCTTGTCTTCTCTCATCAGTTCTTATAGTTATCGAAATCAACTCTATATCTATTTGCAGTATAGAAGAGTCTTGGAGATGCTTTCGGTTAAGACTGATTTGCCGGTAGTGATAATGGGAGTAGATACATACGGAATTGTTTCGAATCATGCCGGCTTTAAGGACTTGATCGTAGGTTATGAAGAAAAAAAGAAAATTCCAGCCAAAAGACTCTCGGATGCACACGGTATTAGCCTCTACTATGACGAAAACAATTATCGCAGATCCATTCTAATCATTGATCCTGCCAATAAAGATACATTCACAGCAGAGGCGGCAATTCAGTATTATAAATATGAGTAAAGCAATTACCCCCGACAGAAAATTTAGGGGGTGACAGGTTAAAACATTTCTTAGATAGAACTCATATTTTTTTAATTTCCTTTTTTGATTCTAGCGGCTAGGCCTTGTTTGCCTTCTGGATATGATGCATACAATACACATTTACAGCTATCCCATCTACCGCCTGCATCAGTAGGCTTGCATTCATAGTAAAAGCTTCTTCCTTTTTCAGCATTGTTGTAATCAACAGACTCTTGTAGAATTTGCGTTTTGTCTTGTTTGGATAATTGAACCGATTCTTCTTTTGCTGTTTTGTCGAGCATCGAGTTATAAAGCTGTGACTTGCCAGAGAATAACACATTGTTAATACAACTGCTTTGTTTGGTTGCAGGGACTTGCTTTTCTGCCACATAGCTTTCTGTATTCGCGAATTGTTTATAAAAGGATTCCTTTAAATCTCCTTTGCAAATGTTCTTTGACTTAATTTTGTCAGGGGAATAATGCCAGTTTCCCTCCACTGATAGAGCCCAAATTTCTTCGCTAGTCGGTGGATTTTCTTTTATGCAATCGGGCTTTTCTTTTTTTTCGACAACTAAGACTTCATCTGATTTGCCGCAACCACCGCATGGATTACAGCAGGCGCAGGTTTTTAATTTCTCTTCTTGAAACTGTAATTTCTTTTTTTCAAATTCTAGCTTTTCTTTTTCTAGTGCTAGCCGCTCTTTTTCAAGAGAAGCGCAGCTAGATGTAAAAAGAATCGCGGATAATAGTAATATGCTCTTTAATTTTGTATTCATGGTTTCCTCTTAAAAAAAATAATATTGTCAATGTAATATGATTATGCAATGTAAAAATTGATTAACCACGAAGGGCACAGAGAACACGAAGGGTTATCCTATCTTCGCGCTCTTCGTGGTTTAAAAATCTTATTTCGAATCTGAAAAGTCAAGAAATATATTCCTCGAATTATTGAGCTAATATTAGCAATTCCTTAAACATTAACTCAATATCCTGATACTCCATGCATTTAAAATGTTTTTCGGGACAGACTTTGCCGCCATGAATTCCGCATGGACGACAGGGAAGGTCATTTACTTCGGAGAAAAAATATTTATCGGCTAATGTAGAGTAACCAAAGTCAGGGATGGTTGCACCATAGATCATAACTGTAGGGATATTGTGTGCCGATGCAAAATGAATAGGAGAAGAATCGTTGGATACAATTGCTTTTGCTCGACTGATTACATAGGAAAGCTCAACTAAATCTGTCTTTCCTGCCAGATTAAAAATTCTTTCCGGGTCGGATTGTGTCTTTTTTACATTGTCTGGAAGTCTTCTGTCTATTATATTTTCACAAAGAATTTGGTCTTTGCTCGAGCCGATTAGAACGATAGAGTAATTGGTATTATGCGTTATGAGATTGAAGAGTTGTTTGAATTTTTCTGTGGGCATTCTCTTTGTTTCCCAAATAGAAGAAGGAGCAATGATTATAAAGTTTTTGTTTAAATTGTGCAATTGCAATAGGTCACGAATTTTTAGAATTCTTTCTTCGGGAAAGAAAAGCTCTGGACGTTTTCGTTTAGTGGTAAATTCCTCTGTGGAATTGTTGATAAGAGAAAAAAGTTTGTCTACTTCGTGTTTGCCGCGAGTGGGACGGGAAATTTTCGTTGTGTGTAGAAAGGAAAATCCTGCTTCTGCATAACCAATTCTTTCTTTTGAGCCGGAAAAATAAGCTATTAAGCTCGAACGGTGTGAAAAATGAGGACAGATACATAGATCAAATTTTTCCTGTCTCAGACTTTGAATAAATTGAGAAAAGTAAAAGATAGACTTTTTTACTTTAGCTTTGTCAAAGGGAATAACGCTTGTTATATTCTTATTTCCGGCTAAAATGTCTTCTGTGCCTTTGTTGACTATGAGATGAATCTCTGCTCCTTTGTATTTTTCTTTTACTTCTCTAAAAAAGGAAGTAGTTAGAATGAGATCGCCTAAAAAAGCAGTTTGAATAATCAGTATTTTCATGTTCTTTCCAATATAGTTGCGAAATTATTTGTAGCAAGACCACCTATAGAATGAGCTAAACCGATTGACCTATTTTGTAAACGCATAAAGCGAATTAGCTCTACGATTTGAGCAAGACCTGAGGCTCCGATTGGATGACCTCTTGATTTTAAGCCACCCGATGGATTGATCGGCAAATCTCCCGTAATCGCGGATACTCCGTCTTTGACTGCGTTGAGTGCATGACCTTTCGGGAATAATCCTGCATCTTCCGCCCCGATGATTTCGAAGGTGGTAAATGCATCGTGTAACTCTGCGATCTGAATGTCAGATGGTTTTAAATGAGCCATTTCGTAGGCTTTTTTATAAGCTGCCAGTGAGGATGGGAAACTAGTTCCTAGGTTTACTGTTTTAAATTCTCCTAGTCCATGCCCGATTCCTCGAATTTGGATGTCTGATTTTGCTTCAGCGGATAATACGAGACTTGCGCTTCCATCGGATAATGGCGATATATCGTAAAGTCCAAGTGGTTCAGAAAAAATGGGAGCTTGCTTGTAGTCTTCTTCGGTAATCTTCTTTTTGATATGTGCGTTTGGATTTTCGAAACCATTGTCGTGCAATTTCTTCGCAATATAAAATAAATCTTCTCGTCTGTAATTATAGTCTTGCAGATAACGCGTAGTAATCAAAGCCGCACCTTGTGCCATTGACATAGAGAAATTTCTCATTCTGTCGGACAATACAGAGCCTAAGACTAAGTTGCTTTCTTCTCTACTTAACTTACTCATAATCTCCGTTCCTACAATGAGTGCATTCTTAAACATACCACTGGCTAACATAGAGTAAGCCACATGCAGGGCAGAGGCACCACTCGAAGAAGCAGTTTCTGTTCGAATCGCAAATACAGATTTTAGACCGAGTGAGTCTGCTAGCTTTGCGGCTAGATGAAACTCGTTTGTATAGCGTTCTGGTGTAAAAGAGGTAAATAGGAGTAAGTCAATTCTGTCTTTTTCAAACTGAGAAAGAGAAATTTCTGCCGTTTGCCTAGAAAGCTGCAAAACAGAAAGCTCATGCTTTCCGAATTTACTGAGATTAGGACAATGAATATAGATAGGTTTCATAAGCTTATTCTTCTTTAATGATTTATATGGGGATTTAAAATCAAATTATTTAAAATAATTCCAAATTTATAAAATAAAAAAATTGAACTGTGCACTGTAAAATTTATTTTATCTTAACGGGAATTTGAGGCAAGGGTTTTTTGTGGTTTGTAATAAATCTTTTCTGTTCAACTTTTCGGTAGTATAATTGAATCAAATAAATAAAGAAGCAAGGAGTAGAAAGTATGAAAGGAAATGCAGAGGTATTAGAAGTATTAGGGGAGATTTTAGCGGCTGAACTAACAGCGATTAACCAATATTTCATTCATGCAAAGATGAATAAAAACAAAGGCTATGTAAAACTCGCAAAGTATTTACAAACAGAGTCGATTGGAGAAATGAAACATGCGGACGCTGTAATTGAGCGAATTTTATTTTTCGATGGAGTTCCAGATTTACAACGTTATATGAAAGTAATGGTAGGATCTACCATCGAAGAAATGCTAGCGCATGACTTGCAATTGGAATTTTCAGCCGTTGAACGTCTCAATCGTGGAATAGAAATTGCTACTCGTGCGAAAGACAATGGCTCTCGTGAGTTAATGGAGAAAATTTTGGTTTCGGAAGAAGAGCATATCGACTGGATTGAAGCACAACAAACCATCATTTCTGAGGTTGGCGTTGCTAATTACCTAGCACAACAAATCGAAGGCGAATAACAAAGAATTACCGCTCACCACCGGGGATGCCGATGACTTGAATTCGGTCATCTTCGGTTTCAAAAATTCTTAATTCACCAATTAATACAGACTGCCAACGCTCGAACTGATTGTAAAACACTTGCACATTTAATCCGCTGTCACCGGCTAATTTTAAAATCTTAATAATGGGAATGATCGCAGCCGAGTTCATATACTCTGCTTTTGTAAAATCTAAAATCAATCTTTTAAAAGTTGTTTGAATAATTTTAAAGTTTTCATTTAGAATTGGATCTAAGAATTGTGCAGGATTTCGAGAAGTCGATTCTCCTATCCAGAAAATTTTGATTTGATCTTCGTGCTCTTCTACTTGAATTAATAATTTATTTTCTGTAAAGGTTTGAATTTTATTCATAGCTTTTTCTAACTCAGTATTCAAAAAAAGAAACTCTTTTTTTTATTCATTGTGTTTTGCTCGGATTACTAATGCATTCATTGGAGTCAAGTTATGGAAAACTAAGAAGAGGATTAACCACGAAGAGCGCAGAGAACATGAAGGAAAAACTAGGAATTTGTTTAAACTCTTCGTGTTCTTCGCGCCCTTCGCGGTGAAAATTATTAATCGCACAGCATTGAATCACGCCATCAAAGATATGCAAGATTCTCGTACCCACCTTGCAAAAATAGGATGACAACAAATAATATAAGATCATACTTGAACTATGATAGTGGTAGATTCTAGTTTTTTAATCAACTCTTCTCCTTTAGTGAAAACTTATACTTTAGATGAGTTCTTCGCTCTTCCTGAGCCAAAAGATTATTCCAAAATGGAATTGATAAATGGAGTTTTGTATATGAGTCCTATGCCTGATTGGCGACATTCAATTATTATAGAGAAATTACATTCTCTGCTAAGAGATTATATCAAGAGTGAAAGTATTAGAGGGAAATTATATACTCCTCGCGCCGGTATTCAAAGGACCAAAACTACCTGGTTAGAGCCTGATTTGTTTTACCTTTCTAAAGAATCTCTCGTTCGTTTTGAAAAAGAAATTCCTACAACTGCTGACTTAGTCATTGAAGTTTTAAGTCTCTCAACCTTTGAATACGATAAAACCACAAAGGCTGACACATACGAAGCGTTAGGCGTGAGAGAATTATGGCTAGTTGACGCTGATACAAAACAAATCGAAGTCCGCGAAAATCGAAACGCAAATACAAAATGGGATCGCATCGTCGTCTACGAAGAAGGTGATTTCCTCGAATCCAAAGTGATCGAAGGATTGCGTTTTTGTATTGATGAGATTGTGGGGAAGTAGGGGGATTTTTGGACAGGATTAACAAGATTTACAGGATTTCGGAGTAGGGAAACTAACGGTCTGAATCAGGATTTGCAGGATTATTGGATTAACAAGATTTGTAATTAGAAAATATTTTTCTACTCGTTCATCCTCTTAATCCTGAAATCCTTTAATCCTACTTACTTTTCCACTGGACAAAACATCATTTCATAGAGTAACTGTATAACTAGCTATGACACCACAACCTATACTTAAAAAAATCCAAGAAGCGAAAGACAAGCAGTTGAAGCAATTGAGCCTAAGAGAATCAAAACTTACGGAAATTCCAGTAGAAGTCTTTGAACTGGAACAGTTGGAAGAGTTGGATTTAACTGATAACAAAATCAAAATTATACCTGAAGAAATACGGAAGTTGAAGAACTTAAAGCGGATTGATGTGGACAAAAATCCACTAGAAACGATACAAGACATTTCAGGACTTTGTATTGATTTCGAGCAATATAAAAAGTTCAAACCTATTCTCACAAAAGAAAATATATTTGGATTAGTAATCGAGAATCAAAAAGACTTTCCAGAAGAAGTTACTGAATTATCGGCATTATCTTTACTGGAAATTAAAAAAATGGAGGGAGCATCTGAACAAATTCTAAATTTTAAGATTTTAACAACTCTAGGATTGTATGAATGTAATCTTGTAGAAATTCCGGAGCATATAAGCAAACTGGAAAAACTTACTTCTTTATCTTTGAGTGGCAACCAGATAAAAGAAATTCCGGAGCATATAATCAAACTGGAAAATCTTACTTCTTTATATTTGAGTAGCAACCAGATAAAAGAAATTCCAGAGCATATAATCAAACTGGAAAATCTTACTTTTTTATATTTGAGTAGCAACCAGATAAAAGAAATTCCGGAGCATATAAGCAAACTGGAAAAACTTACTTCTTTATATTTGAGAAGGAACCAGATAAAAGAAATTCCGGAGCATATAAGCAAACTGGAAAATCTTACTTCTTTAGATTTGAGTAGGAACCAGATAAAAGAAATTCCGGAGCATATAAGCAAACTGGAAAATCTTACTTCTTTATATTTGAGTAGCAACCAGATAAAAGAAATTCCGGAGCATATAAGCAAACTGGAAAATCTTACTTCTTTAGATTTGAATAGCAACCAGATAAAAGAAATCAAGGAGCATATAAGCAAACTGGAAAATCTTACTTCTTTAGATTTGAGTAGCAACCAGATAAAAGAAATTCCGGAGCATATTAGCAAACTGGAAAATCTTACTTCTTTAGATTTGAGTAGCACAGATAAAAGAGCTATAAGCAATGGAAATCTCTTCTTTAGATTTGAGTAGCACCAGATAAAAGAATCGGAGCATATAAGCAAACTGGAAAATCTTACTTCTTTATCTTTGAGTGGCAACCAGATAAAAGAAATTCCGGAGCATATTAGCAAACTGGAAAATCTTACTTCTTTATATTTGAGTAGCAACCAGATAAAAGAAATTCCAGAGCATATAATCAAACTGGAAAATCTTACTTCTTTATATTTGAGTAGCAACCAGATAAAAGAAATTCCGGAGCATATTAGCAAACTACAAAATCTTACTTCTTTATATTTGAGTAGCAACCAGATAAAAGAAATTCCGGAGCATATTAGCAAACTACAAAATCTTACTTCTTTATATTTGAGTAGCAACCAGATAAAAGAAATTCCGGAGCATATAATCAAACTGGAAAATCTTACTTCTTTATATTTGAGAAGGAACCAGATAAAAGAAATTCCAGAGCATATTACCTCTCTTATAAATCTTACTTTTTTAAATTTGAGTCGCACCCAGATAAAAGAAATTCCATCGCATATTACCTCTCTTATAAATCTTACTTCTTTAAATTTGAGTGGCACCCAGATAAAAGAAATTCCATCGCATATTACCTCTCTTATAAATCTTACTTCTTTAAATTTGAGTCGCAACCAGATAAAAGAGATTCCATTGCATATTAGCACTCTTATAAATCTTACTTCTTTAAATTTGGTGGCACCCAGATAAGAATTCCATCCATTACCTCTCTTATAAATCTACTCTTTAAATTTGAGTGCACCAGAAAAGAGATTCCATCGCTATTACCTCTCTTATAAATCTTACTTCTTTAAATTTGAGTGGCACCCAGATAAAAGAGATTCCATCGCATATTACCTCTCTTATAAATCTTACTTCTTTAAATTTGAGTCGCACCCAGATAAAAGAAATTCCATCGCATATCAGCATGCTTATAAATCTTACTTCTTTATATTTGAGTGGCACCCAGATAAAAGAAATTCCATCGCATATTACCTCTCTTATAAATCTTACTTCTTTAAATTTGAGTGACACCCAGATAAAAGAAATTCCGGAGCATATTAGCAAACTGGAAAATCTTACTTCTTTATATTTGAGTAGCAACCAGATAAAAGAAATTCCGGAGCATATAATCAAACTGGAAAATCTTACTTTTTTATATTTGAGTGAAAACCCCATTATATTCCCGCTTAATGTAATTTGTGATCGAGGCATTGATTCAATTCGTTCTTTTTTTGAAGAATATAATAAAGGGAAAAAAGTTTTTTATGAAGGTAAGGTTATTTTAATTGGAAATGGAAGGGTTGGCAAGACCTGTCTCACAAAAAGAATAATGAATAAAGGTTTCAATCCGGAAGAAATTACTACTCATGAAACAGAAATACACTCTTACGACAATGGACTACTACATATTTAATGGACACGATTTTAGGCAATCCGCTTCTCATATTGTATTCTAAAATTGACTGGGCTTGTAAAGCCTAAAGTCGAATGAAATCTTTTTCGATTGTAAAAAATTTCAATGTATCTAAATAAATCTGTTTTCGCTTCCTGCTTAGTTTCATATTTCATATGATTTACTTTTTCTACTTTTAGAGTCTTGAAGAAACTTTCGGCTACTGCATTATCCCAGCAGTCTCCCTTTCGACTCATACTTTGACGCATTTTATTTTTTTCTAATAAACTTCTAAATTCATTACTTGTATATTGCACTCCTCTATCTGAATGAAAAATACAATCCTTCTCTGGCTTACGAGTATTAACCGCATTTTCAAATGTCTTAATAAGAAGAGGGTGTTTCCATATTATCATCGAAATTCCAACCGATTATTTCTCGGTTAAAAAGATCAATGATTACACAAAGATACATCCAAGTATTGCCTACGAATATGTAGGTAATATCGGATACCCACGCTTGATTTGGTTTCTCGACTTGAAAATTTCTTCCAAAAGGTTTGGCGAAATTCTATTCTCATGATTCGAATCTGTCGTTGATGGTTTAAATCCAGCCTTTATTTTACTGCTTATTTTCGCTACCTTCATAAGTCTAGATACTACACGAACATCGCACTTTATTCCTTTTTCAAATAGACCTTGCTGAATTCTTTCTGCTCCATAAGTTTCTTTAGACTCTGCATGAATTTGCACGATCCAAGAAATTAAAAAACGATGATACTGTTTTCTTTTACTCTCTTGCCTATTTAACCAACTATAAAAACCGCTTCTTGAGACTTCTAAAGCTTCGCACATTTTTACCACATCAAAACTCTCTATTTTCTTTATGAAAAAAAACTTATTTATTTTGTTGAGGGTCTCTCGTAAAAATGCCTATTGACTTTTTAAAATTAAATTCTCTCTTCTAATCTTTGAATGAGTTTATCTTTCTCTTTCGTTCCTTTTCATAGTCCCTTTCTTGGGCTTTTCTTTTGGTTTATTTACAGCTTCATTCATATGTTTCTCAATCCAACTTTTGCATATGGCATTCTTATGTCTCTCTTTTTATTTTCTCATTTGCAATGTAAAGTCTTACTGACTCTAATTTAAATTCTTTTGTATATACTCTCAACTTGGTCTCCTTTTGGAAACCTAAAATCGTGTCCACTTTTTGTGCAGTAGTCGACAAAATATTAATTAGAGATGAGAATAATGAAGAGCATCCTTTAATTCTTAATTTTTGGGATATGGGCGGTCAAAAGCTATACCATGCTACCCATCGTTTCTTTTTTTCAGAAAAGGCATTGTATCTTTTAGTATGGGATAAAGTCACGTCTGAAAAAGCAAAAAACAATCCAGAGAATGGAATTGACTTTCTATATGATTATTGGTTGGATATGGCTCATAATCTTGGTAAGGCTAGTCCAGTTATCATGGTTCAAAGTCAAGTAGAAAAACCAGAACAAATAATTTACCCGGACGATTTGAATCAATTGAAAGAAGAATACAATGTACTGGATTCTCTTCACCTTGGTGCACAAACTCCTTTTCGATTAGATCGAGTAGAGAGTGCTATTAAGGAAGCATTTCGTGAGAATGAAAAATTAAGCAACAGCGTTAAGATTTGTTTGCCAGAATCATGGTTTTATTTAAAAAAAGAATTACAAGCTTTTGCAAAAAGCGGTATACATTACATTAGTTTAGAAAAATTTATTGAGCACTGCAAACGTAATAAAATTTCTGAATCTGCTCACGGCACTTTGCTCAAATATTTACATGATATTGGTTCTGTTCTTTACTTTGGAGATTTAGAACAACTAAAGGATATGGTAATTATTAATCCGCTCTGGATTATAAATATAGTCTATAAAATTTTAGATAGGGAACTTGAATGGCGAAAAGGACAATTTGATAAAGCATATATTCGAGAAAAACTCAAACCAAAAGAAAAAGAAGACCTAGATCTTTCTGATAAAGAAATTGACAAATTTTTAGAAATGCTTATCAAATTTGAAGTATGCTTTAAAGAACCCGGAAGTGAAGATAAATATATTGCGAGTCAGTTCTTAACAAAAGAAAGGATAATAGGTTTAGATCAGCTATGGAAAGAGAAGAGTCTTCTCTTTCTAAAGTATCCAAAATATATAAATGAGAATATTATGATTCGATTGATTTCTCGATTTGGTGAAAAAGCAGATTTGAAGAACTATTGGAACAATGGAATTCTATTTACTTCACATCATTCACAGTCACTCATTGAAGCATTTCATAATTTAAAAGAAATCCAAATTAGTTTTACGGAAAATCATTCTGAGCTATTTCATGAAGTAGTGAAATCGTTAAGAGAGGTTCATAGAAATATTGGAGTAAACTTATATATCCGTTGTCTTTGCTCCAAGTGCCAAACCAGTAATGAACCCAATCAATTTTTGTATGAACAGTTGATAGAGGAATTAGATAGAGGGAAACAAATTCAATGTCCCAAAAGTCATGAGCTTGTAAACAGAAGCAATTATTCTATTTACCTTCCAATTAAAAAGGAAGATATTGTATCTGATAAAGATATTTCTATACAAAGTCAGATACATAAAGAGATATACGAAGAAACTAAATTAGTTACCAAGGAAAAGAAACCAAATAAGAAATCTAAAAGCAAAAAGAAAATATTATTTATCAGTTTTCAATCTATAGAAACAAAAAAAATAAATGCTGAGGATGAATGCAACTTTATTAAGAATTTATTGAATACTAAGCCTTCCTTCACTTTGATAGATGAACTATCCACACCAAAAGATAAGCTTGCAATATTTTTAAAAAAATATCAGCCTGATATTTTGCATATCACATCTCATTCAGATTCAGAAAAGGGACTGCTTGCGACGGATAAATTGAAGAAAGAAGTTGAAATCCCTCCAGAAAAATTAGCCAGAATAATAAATGATACGAATAAATTAAACAAGCATACGATGGAATTAGTAATTTTGAATGCATGTAACTCCGCAGAACATGCAAAAATATTGTCACGGGCTGAAACAATCAATTGCGCTATTGGAATAAATAATTTTATCCTAGATGGAGATGCTATTAAATTTACAGAACTATTTTATGAAAGTTTTATTATTGAAAATAATTCATTTGAAGTTGCATTAGAAATGGGAAATATTGAGATAGAATCGGAAGAGAATAAGCGATATATATTATATAATAAGGAGAATAACAAATGATATGCAGCGATCCACTTGTAAATTTATTTAAAGGGTATGGCTATTGCCTTATCAATATGCCAAATAATCGTATCAATTTGATGGACTTATATATTGAGAATGGAAAAAAATTAGAACCATACGGAAACTTAGAAGGAGTTTTTGAAACTAGTAAAAGATTTGCTTATCCAGAATCGGATAAATCTTACAGCACAATGGATAAAATTGAACTTATTAGTTCAGGATTAGTTGATATTGAAATTGGATTAAAACCATTCTCCAATTTTATTTAAGCATTCGGAGGTTTAATAAATGCTGATTTAGGTGTTGCATTTTCAAATGTAAAAAAAGTTAAGTTCGAATTGAATCATTGCAAAACAAAAGAACTACCCTATTCAGATATACAAAATTATATCTATTCAACTCACCCATTAAAGAAAACAGCATCCGAAAAAGATTTAAAAGACGAAAAGATTTATGTTGTATATTCGCTATTACAAAGTAACTCATTTTACTTTTCTGCTTATGATGAAAATGAACAAGAAATAGAACTGAACATTAAAGTAGAAGGACTTCTTGAAAACGAAAATGAAGTAAAGCATAGTGCTAACCATAAAAAGAGAATGCTTTATACTGGAAAAAAATATTTAACTTTTGGAGTTGCATTAGCTAATATCTTATATAGTAAAAAAGAAGATAAATTTTGTTTAGAAAAAGAGGATAATAAAGTTATTGTTCGAGGGAAAGAAAAAATACAATTACGCCATTACGAAATGGAAGATGCTTTTGTAGATTTATAAACGTTATGAGTTATAATAGCTTTGCCTAGCACCGGGTAATATCATTGTAACCCTACATAAAAATTTCACGAAATTATAAAACTCTACCAAAACGGCGAGGAAGTAAACACGTAAGATTGAGAAGGCGATGTTACGCAACCTTCTCGCAAATTATATTTCTATTTGACAGGAAATTTCATTAGGATAAGATTAAAAGCATTGAGGAGAAAATAATGCAAATCACAATAGAACTACCCGATAGTTTTTTAAGTTATGATAAGAATACGCTTGGTGGAGAAATCAGGCTAAGTATCGCATTATTTTATTTTAAGCACAGAAAGATTTCTGTTGGCAAAGCTTCTAGTATTGCCGGAATCAGCATCTATCAATTTTTGGAAGAATGTAAGAAGAATGAAATCCCTGCCTTTGACCTTTCAGAAGAAGACAGGCAAGAAGAATTAACAAACTTACGTAAGGCATTAATTTGATTCTAATTGCGGATAGCTCTGCGTTAATCACACTTGCCATCTGTGACTCTTTGGAATGCTTGGAAAAACTATTTGGTGAAGTAAAAGTTCCACAAGCTGTATATGAAGAAGTAACCCATGATGCAAAGCCAGAAGCCAAGAAATTGCGCGGATTCCTTATAGGGAAAGTAATTCCTGTAGATAAAAAAGATTTTCCAATTGAAATGGAATTTTTGGGTAGTGGAGAAATCGAAGCCATGATTCTATATGAAAAGCTAAATGCAGATTGGTTGTTAATCGATGACGAGCGTGCCAAAAGAAAAGCCAAATCCAAAAGCATCAATACAATTGGAAGCATGGGCGTATTAGTCATCGCAAAAGAAAAAAAGATAATTAATGAAATCAAACCCCTAATTGAAAAAATTAAAAATTCAAATATATATTTATCCAATGAATTGATTCAAAGGATTTTAATTAGTGTAGGAGAAACTGTATGACAATTTGTAAAGACCCATTGGTTGAATTTCTAAAAGACTTTGGATATTGCCTTGTAAAATATCCTAAAAGTGATTTACAACAGGATTAAAAATCCGAAAACCAATCTAATCTGAGTATATGTCATAATCATTCTTCCAAATCTCCCCTTTACTTTCCCAAAACTAGCAACTTCGCGCCCGGATGTTTATGCTGAGCAGCGTCGAAGCATGGTTAATTCTTTCTCCCTATTTAAAAAATCTTTTCCCAGTGTTTCAAAATCCATTCTTAAACGCTCAAAGTCTTCTAGTTAAACACTCAAAATCTTTTCGTAAACTTTACCAACGCGCCGTTAAACGCTCAAAGTCTATGAGCAAAGGCTAAGAAAGTTTCGGCAAACACGGGATTCGTGTCTGTAATTTATTTGAATTTAGGATGACATTTTCTCTATTTCTGTTTTCCTTCTATTAGTAAAAAATCTTACTTTTCTTCTAGGATTGCAATCATAGAATGGTCTAAACGTTATAAAAGAGGAGATTAATAATGCCACAAGTTACATCACTTGCACCAGATTTTACAGCAGAGGCTGTTGTCGGTTCGGAATTTAAAAATTTAAAATTATCAGATTACAGAGGAAAATGGGTAGTGCTTTTCTTTTACCCACTTGATTTCACATTTGTATGCCCAACAGAAATTGTAGAGTATGATGCAAAGCTAGACGAATTCAAAAAAATAGGCGCTGAGGTAATCGGTGTTTCTATCGACAGTAAATTTTCTCATCTTGCTTGGAAACAAAAAGCTAGAAAAGAAGGTGGAATCGGTGACATCAAATACCCATTAGTCGCTGACATCACAAAACAAATTTCAAGAGACTTCGGAGTATTAATTGATTCCGGTGACGATGCAGGTGTTGCTTTAAGAGGAACATTCATCATTGATCCAAAAGGAATTATCCGTCAAGCTACTGTAAATGATCTTCCTGTTGGAAGAAATATCGACGAAGCAATTCGTTTAGTAAAAGCATTTCAGTTCAACGAAAAGCACGGCGAAGTTTGCCCGGCTAACTGGACTGAAGGTGGAAAAACAATGTCGCCTGACGTTGTAAAATCAAAAGAATACTTTTCAGCAGTAAATAAATAAGTTTTAAGAAATCAATTTCTGCCACAGAGGCACAGAGACACGGAGTTAAATTATTTTTGTTTGATTCATGAACATTGATACTTCATATTGATTCATGTAGAAAGCTAATTAAATAAGCCCTCTGTGACTCAGTGTCTCTGTGGCAATCAATTACTCGTATTATACTAGGAGATAACTATGACAACAACGGAATTAGTGGATAACGACAAATACTACCAGGCGGATAATTTTCCGAAGGGTTTGACTCGTAAGGTTGTCGAGTCTATCTCGCATATTAAAAATGAACCCGGATGGCTAACAGAGTTTCGCCTCCAGGCTTTTGAAGTTTATGAACAAAAGCCAATGCCTACCTGGGGATTCTTTCCTGATTTTCATGTAAACATTGACTCTTATACACATTATGTAGGAAGCAATCAAAAAAAGAAAAAGTCCTGGGACGATGTAGATCCCGAAGTAATGCGAAGCTTCGAGAAGCTTGGGATTCCCGAGCATGAAAGAAAGTATCTGGCTGGAATCGAAGCCATGAACGACTCTGAAACCGTTTATGCAAACGTTAAAAAAGAATTAACTGATCTTGGAATTATATTTTGTGATATAGATACGGCTATTAAAGAGTATCCGGATATTGTAAGAAAGTATCTTGGAACGATAGTCACCATAGGCGATAATAAATTTTCTGCCCTCAATTCCTGTGTGTTTAGTGGGGGCTCATTTGCGTATTGTCCGAAAGGGGTTAAGACTCCTATGCCGCTACAGGCTTATTTTAAAGTAACTGCTGCGAGTAGTGGACAATATGAAAGAACTCTTCTCATTGCTGACGAAGGAGCAGAGATTGAATACAGTGAAGGCTGTAGCTCTGTGCAAGACAAAGGAACCAATTTTCACACAGCAGTCGTAGAGTTAATCGCTCACAAGCATGCAAAGATAAATTATACAACTATCCAGAATTGGAAGAAGAATATGTACAACTGGACAGTGAAGAGAGGTTTATGCCACGAATCCGCTCATATTACCTGGACAGATTGTAATATTGGAGCGAATACTATTAAGTATCCGGGGATTGTTCTAAAAGGCGATCATTCAACTGGAAGTGTTCTCTCCCTTGCTTTTGCCGGTCATGGACAAGTGCAGGATACAGGAGCACGTATTATTCATATTGGAAAAAATACTCGTAGCAATGTTTTAGCAAAAGGTGTATCGCTTGACGGTGGGGTAAATTCCTATCGTGGTTTAGTCAAATTTGAGCCTTCTTCTAAAGATGCATTTAGTCATATCAAATGCGACGGACTCATGATGGACGATCATTCCTCTTCTCATGCTTATCCCTATAATGATATCAGTGGAGAGCATGGCTCTTTGAACTATGAAGCGACTGTTTCTAAGATTGACGAAGACCAACTTTTTTATCTCCAATCCCGCGGATTAAGTGAAGACGATGCAAAGCTTCTAATTGTAAACGGATTTTGTGAAAGTATCGTAAAAGAGTTAAACGTAGAGTATTCGGTCGAGATGACAAGACTCATTCGAATGATTTTAGAAGATGGCAAAGTAATTGCCGAAGCGCCTAAGGTTGAGAAATTGACAAAGTGAAAACAATACTTAAAGGTCTGACCCTTTCTCAGCTAGAAGATTTTTTTGCAAATCTAGGTGAGCCAAAATTCAGAGCCAAACAATTATTTCAAGGCATTTATCGAGATAGGCTTTCTTCTTTTGAAGAATTTTCCACTCTCTCCAAGTCTTTAATCGCAAAGCTCAACGAAGTCGCAGAGCTGCCTAGTTTAAAAGTAGGTCGTCATTTAACTTCCAAAGATGGAACTCATAAAATGACTTTCAAAGTAGAGGAAGACAAAGAAGTCGAAGCAGTGTGGATTCCTTCGGGGGATGATGGACGTAAGACGATTTGTATTTCTTCTCAGATTGGTTGCACTCTTGCCTGTAAATTTTGCGCCACTGGACTTTTAGATTTTAAAGGCAATCTAAAGACCTGGCAGATTATAGACCAAGTCATGCAAGTGGAGAAGTTAGTAGGGGACCGAGCAACCAATATTGTCTTTATGGGAATGGGTGAGCCTATGCACAATTATTTTTCTGTAATGAATGCTGCCCATATGCTTCATCACCCTGATGCCTTTAACATTGGCTCAAACGAATTACTATTTCTACTGCGGGTGTCATTACCGGTATAGACCGATTTGTCGCTAATCATGAACCTTTTAATTTTGCTATCTCTCTTAATCATCCAAATCCAGAAACACGAAAGACCATTATGGGGATAGATGAGAAGTATCCGCTAGAAAAACTTCTTACTGCAGCGCGTAATTTTACAAAGACACTAAATCGAAAAATTACATTTGAGTATGTGATGATTCCTAATATTAATATGGGAAAAGAGAATGCTCGTAGGCTAGTAAAGATTGCCCGCTCTGTGAATTGCAAAATTAATTTAATTCCACTCAATACTGAATTCAATGGTTGGTCTAGACCAAGCGAAGAAGAAGTAGAGCATTTTAAAGAACTCATCAAGCCCGCGGGAGTTCCAATTATGAATCGTCGCTCCCCAGGTAAGGATATTCATGGGGCTTGTGGCATGTTGTCTCTACGAGGTTAAAGAATGAATTGTTTCTAGGACGTTGATGTTTACCGTCTTGATGATTTCATTTTGATTTTCGAAAGAGGCTACTTTCCATTTGATACCTGTGTTGCTTGAATAAAAACTTCTTCCGCTTAATTCTTTGTTGTTGAAGAGTCTTCCAATTCCAGACGCACGCACTATATTCAAAGAATAATTCCTTGAATACTCAGAAAACAAATCTAAGTCTTTTAGATATTCAGCAGGCTCTGTATCTGTATTGTAAATGGAAGAGGAGTTAAGTAGTAGTTCTACTTTCTCTTCCTGGATATGAGATAGGTAGGCTTCATTTTTACTTTCATTTCCGATTAAAATTGCAAAGCGAACACCGCCCAAAATAAAGATAGATTCACTTTCTCCAGCGGTTACAGGCAAATCACCTGTTTTTTCTGGGATTCTTGCATCATACCAATCAATGACATTGATGTCTTGAATGATAGGGCAGGATTCGTAGATTTTGCCATTAACCTCGCGAAGCACTGTGCCACCGATAATGACCCCTTTGTAATACTCCGAAATTTCTAGGAGCTTGTCCACATAAATCTTATGATTGTGTAAGGTGCTCTTTTCGCTGACTTTCGCAAGTGTGGGAAAGAAACGAGGAAGAATTAAAAAATCAGATTTCTGCGAAATCAACTTTTGTTTTTGATCTCTCGATACGTCGGTGTTAATATTCTTTTGGAATACAGTAATCTTAATTATATTCATTTTACTCTCTTTTCTTTGCTAATTTTAATACATAAACGATTGAATTTGGAACATCATAAGTCGCCCATTTCTTTGGGTGCTTCTGCTTTTTTGGTTGAATCCATTAAACTGTTGATGCTTAGATCCTCACCGGATAAATCTTTGCCAAAAGAAGCTAACATCTCTTCAGGGGTTAATTCTATTAGTCCCCCATACAAGTCACCACCTTCGGCTAACCTGGAAGCAAAGGCATAGGAATAACAGTATGCTTCCATAATACATTGCTTCACTTGTTTCTTATGAAGACGTTTTTTAGATTCAATGGAATCAAACGCAATGATTTCTTCCATATTTCCAACAATCTCAGAAGGTCCTTTCATATCTTCAATCAGCATATTAAAGGAGTCATATGATTTTTCGATATAATCCTTGATCGTAACTCGAACATTGCGTGATTGCTGACTTCTCTTTTGTTCAAGCCCTGTTGTTTTCTTCGAAGCTTCAATGTAATTGGTTCCCGGGTTGGCTTTGTGCATTGCTTGCTCTTTGAATACATCTACATAGATTTTAAACTGCTCCATGCAAGGTCTAGTCAATTCGTATACGTTCAGAAGTCTCTGTTTGTTGTCTACTTTTGTTCCGTTTACGTTTGATGGTTTTACATTGATTTTCTTTGTAGTCAATACAAACGAGTATTCATAGTCAAATTCTTTAAAGAATAGATAGGTCAAAAGTGCTTTGTCGGTGTCTGGAACTTCTAAAAGCTCATTTCGTTGGTCATACTTTCTTCGAAGCTGTTCGATAGAAACCTCACCCATTAACTTTCTACCATAAGCAAGTTCTTGATTATCTGCTTTGGTTGCATCCGAGTCTTCTTTTTTCTCTTCTAATTTTGGTTCTTCCTCTGGTTTATCTCCGCCGGCTTCTAATGGAAGATTTTCGCCTGCCTTTCTTTTACCTGGTTTTTCACTTTCGAGGATGTTAAGAAGATTTTCCATGTAAAGAGAAACCATTGGAATGTTTTTATTTTCATTTCGGATAATGATGTAATAGAGTTTTTCAAACATCTTATCGAATACAACTGAGATTTCGCTAGAAATCTTTTTCTTCTTGGTTGCATAGATAATAGCTGGTTTGTTTTCTAATCTTTGTAAAACTTCATAAGCTGTAAGCACAGCCTTTCTATAAGTTGCCTGGTAAGGATATAAGTAGTAAAGTTTTTTGAAAATCGAATAGACTGGTCTAGAAACTCTTGTAATAGGAACAGGAATATCTGGATTTGAAGAATAATCCATAAACAAATCATTGATTTCATTTGTATCATAGATTCTATGCGCTCTACCAATCAATTCTACGTAAATTGGGGAAATGCGATCCAACTCGCGGGTAATCTTAGGACCTAGTTGAGGATTGCCTAAAATATCGCTTCCTGCAATTTTGAACTCCAAGAGGGCTTGCTGAAATTCAACGCGCAACTCGGACATGAACTTTGGAAGTAGGTCTTTGTTTCCAAAAGTAGTTACGTTATTTGCCCAACATTTGAATTTGATGATAAGTCTGTTTGTGAAATTGCTCATTTCTGCATCCATTGCTCCCATTTGAGCTTTGGTAATGCTTACTTCTGTTCCATCATCATCGTCATCACCCCCACCAATGCCTCTATACATTCCTGGAGATACCTTCTTTTCGCTGCCTGAGCCTGAAGAGGAGGATTTAGATTTCTCATCTTTACCACCAAGGGCTTTCATTTTTTGTGTGTTACGAGGTTGTTGCTGTGGTTTGTCTTCTTTTTCGCGGACAACTTTCCCACCAGCAGATTTAAATTTATTCAACATATCGTTGCGTTCATTTTCAGCCATGCCGCCAACGCCGATTGCTTTTTTAGTTTTATCAAATTCAGCCATTCTGGTTTAATCAATCCTCAATAAAATAATTCCGAGTCTTCTCGGTTCTACTAATATACTCTTCGGCAACCTGTTATGAGACAGAAAAAGGAAAAACGAGAGCGTAGCTTATTAGAATATTTATTTCATAATTAAAATCAATCTATTTTTATCAAAAAATTTCCAATTCCAAACTCTGGATTAGTCGTATTCTGTCTCATTAGATTGCGTTATTTTTTATGCTAACGCAATTTTTACAATCTCTCCGATGGAATAGATGAGGGTTTATAATTCATGTCAGATTCTAGTCAAGCAAAAAAAAATCTAAATCAAATTTCAGTCGGTGAATTTTGGACAGCCAAACAAAGACAAGCGCATCCAATCCATTATGCAGTTAGTTATCGAGCAGCCTTTAAGCCGGAATTACCTTCCTTCTTCATCCAGGAATATCTGGGAAAGAAAAAAAGGGTGGTTCTAGACCCATTTGGGGGACGTGGCACAACTGCAATCCAAGCCAATCTAGACGGTCACTACGCCATTCACAATGATATAAACCCGCTTTCTCTTTTTCTTGCCAAATCAAGACAGGTAATTCCAAGTCTAGCTGAGATAAGTGAAAAACTTGCTTCTCTGGATTTGAGTAAAAAAGCAGAAGACTCGAAAATGGATGAAGACCTTTCTCCTTTTTTTCATAAAGATACTCTAAAAGAAATTAAAAATCTCAGACTGCAAGCAAAGAAAGATTCCTCTCACACGATGAATTATATCATGTTAACCGCTCTCTCTCGTTTGCATGGACACTCGAAAGGATTTTTTTCTGTCTATACCTTTCCCCAATTTTCTATCTCTCCGGAGTCACAGCGGAGAAATAATAGTAAACGCAAACAGATACCTGATTATAGAGATATAAAATCTAGAATTCTTTCCAAAGCAAAACGGGATTTAAGTAAAGGCATTCCTCCTTTCTATCATGAATTTTCGAAAAAGAATCTCTATACAAATCATAGCTCTGAGAAAATGACAGGCATTGAAACATCTACTGTTGACTTTGTAGTTACCTCTCCTCCTTTCTTAGATAAAGTAAACTATGTAGAAGACAATTGGATGAAATGCTGGTTCATGGATATTGGCTCTGAACTAACAGAAGAAATTTCCATGCTTCATTCCTTAGATGGTTGGACAAAATTCATCAAGGCATCTCTTAAAGAATGCTCGCGGGTAATGAAGAAAAACGCTCATCTTGTTATGGAAGTAGGCGATGTCCTTTCGGGGAAAACACTCATTAACCTCGACGATGTAGTCATTCACGCCTCCACCGGCACAGGTCTTTCCTGGGAAAAAACTTATATCAATACCCAAAAATTTACAAAGCTTTCCAATTGCTGGAATGTTTCCAATAACGAAAAAGGAACAAACTCAAACCGTTGTGTAGTGTTTAGGAATTTGAAGTAGAGGGTAATGGGCGTTATTTGTAAATTAGAAGATCACCACCGATGACTTACACTGTCTTTCTAAACGTATACGTATAAGAAATAATTTCTCCTGTGGCAGTGGGAAGATGAACTATTGCGGATGACGCATTGCGCTTGACCACAGGTTTGAATTCTTTTCTTTGATTTCAAAACGTAAGGCATGGCGGTAAATATGAAATAGCCTAACAGTCGCAGAAAATCTTTTTCTGTGAAGGAGTTGCTTTTCACTTCCCTTGTCTTTGTAAGAGGAGGGCATGCTCCGAATACAATTAGTTCCATTTCGCTGGTAGAAGATTAAATCACCAATACGTCCGCTGATTTCTTTAGAAAGAATACTTTTTAATTTTGCCATAATAGGCTCCTTTGTGCGACTATATAGTATTAGCCGCAGATTAAGTTTTAATAGAATAATATCGTTTAGTCCTTGCATGCATTATTATTTTAAAAACGCTATTCAAAGACATGTATATATTCTCGTTCTAGAAGGTTTCTTTGTCAACAGAGTAGAAAAATATTTTTCCAATAATTACGTAGTTCAGCAGATAATTCTACGATAAGTTAACGATTTATGAATCTTATTGTGAAGGAAAGCATCAAAGATAGTATCAAATATAGTCATAAAAATGTAAGACTATCTTTGGCACTATTCTTAAGAGTATCTTTGATACTATCATTGGTATATACGCATTAACCGTTTTGTTATACGTAATGGTATTTGTGAGTAAAGATTGGTAATAAACACAATGGGATGAAAAGGAAGAAAAATGGTATTTTTCGATTGTGGATGTTATTGCTATACTCACCAATCAAGCTGATTTTCAATTGGAAAGAAATTATTGGAAGGTTCTAAAAAGTAGACTTTTGAAGGAAGGAAATGAATCGGTTACAAATTGTAACCGGTTGAAATTAGTTGCTGAAAACGGTAAGATTAGGGAACTCTTTATTTTACTACTTGACTTTGAATACACATTGAATCATAGTATGCGTATGAAACGTACAAATCTTGTGTTAGATGAGAATATACTAGAACAGACTTTACGTCTTTCTCAAAAGAAAACCTACACAGAAGCAGTTACGATTGCAATGAAAGAATTTATTCGTGTAAACGAGTTTTCTAAAATATTTGAGTTTCAAGGAAATGGAATTTGGTCTGGTGATCTTTCTGAAATGAGAAAAGATGTTAAAGTAGTAAAAAGTAAAAATAAAAAGAAGTCAAAGTAAACTTTCGAAGAGGCAATTGCCATTTACCGCCAAGCCCGTAAAAAGGGGATTACGATCCGCTCTTCAGTGGATTGCCTCATTGCGGCTATCGCTATTAAAAACCACGCAACCATTATACATAAAGACAGAGACTATTCTGAAATTTGTAAATTTACAGCTTTGAAAGAAAAAAATATACAATCTATCCTCTAATAGTAAAGAATACAACAAATGCCCACTGCGACTTTACGAAAATTACGGAAGGCTTCTTTATTGGTTGTGGTGCGGATAGTGTTTGTTTGTCTCTATTTAATATACACAGTAATTAATACAAATTTCCTTTTATTATACAGAGTTTGAATTTCTCCATTAAAGGTTTCAGTTGGAACTTCGTCTTCTGTAACTTCTGTCCATCCGTCGAGAGTCTTTCTATGTAACTTTCCATCTTGCGAGATATGAACCGTTCCGATTGGGAATTTATTTTATCGGTAAAGGGGAGGGGGGTTGGGAAGGTAACATAAAAATTTTTAACCACGAAGGGCACGAAGATCACGAAGGGATCTAGTAATTGAATTCAGTTTTTTCTTGGGTGTTTCTTACCCTTCGCGGTTAATTCCTTTTTTCCTTTTTCTTAAGCTGACAGCATTGGGTAGGGAAGGTCATCATTCCCGTTATGGAATTTTAAAATGCGAATGCATACCGGTTATTTTAGTTCCTGCTAGAGAAGCTTCTTTAGACAGGATGAACAAGAACTATTGAGTAAGAAGCCGATATCGAATTCAGATTGCGAATTGCATGAAAAATAAGAATTTCATTTCAGGAAAAAATACTGAAATTATTGGAAATGCCTAGAATTATTGTTGTAAATTTCAGTGCCTTCTTATAGGATGCGACACGATAAGTTTCAAAGAATATTAAAAGGTAAACAAAACTATGGCATTAGATTTAAAAAAGAAACTGAAAGAGCTGCCTTATGATGCAATGGAGCCACTAGTAAGTAGTTTTTTTGTTGAACCGATAATAAAGGAGGTATTTAATTTTTCTGATAACGAGAAGCTTCCAGAGTTTAATACTGATCCATCAAAACCTAGAATAAATGTTGATTTTGCACTCAGGAAGAATACTGGGACAGATATATTCATAGTAGATAAAAAGAATCCAACTGTATTAATAGAAGTCAAAGGAAGAGCTATCAAAGGAAACCCTTTAATCTTCACAAAAGTCAGCACTGCATATCTTGATGTGAAAAAACAACTAAGAGATTATATGTTAGGTGAAAACTGCCAGACTGTTAAATGGGGAATTTTTACCAATGGTTCTGTTATACAACTTTTCAGACGACACGGAACAGTTGTTATCCCCGCAACTGATTTAATTGAATTGAATGAAAAGAATATAATTGCTACTTTTAATTTTATAAAGAGCAAAATTTTTGATCTATCAAATGAAGCGTTAGTTATCAGTGTTTACAATGATAAGGGTGGTGTTGGTAAAACAACAACTGTTTCTAATTTAGGGACAGTACTTGCTATGAAAAATAAAAAAGTATTATTAATCGACTTTGATTTACAGCAAAAAGATTTAACAAGAGTAATGGGAGCTATAGAAAGGAAAGTTAAAATACCATTATCTACTTGTTTAAAAACTCAAAATATCTCATTGGAGAAAGTATAAAGGTATTAAAATACGGTAATGCTAAGAAAGTTTCGACTGAAGTCTCCTTAGTTCCCGGTGATGATGGATTCGATTCTAATGATACAAAGGCTATCGAAAAAAGTAGTGCTAGATTAAAAGATTTACTAGACCCTCAAAGAAAAAACTTTGATTATATAATTATTGATTGTCCTACCAATTGGAATTTTTTTAGTCAAAGCTCTGTTTATGCATCTGACATTGTTCTGATTCCGGCAAAGCATAATAGTATCGCATCTCTTCATAATTCTAGTAAAGTAGTTTTGAAGTATCTTCCTGAAGTAAGAGCAGATAGAAAAGATGGATGCCCTTATGAACTACCAATATTTTTTAATGGGGAAGATTACACAGACGCACAAAATAAAATTACACAGGAAGAAATTAAAAAAATTATAAATAGTCAAAGCAGTGATGAACAAAAAACGCTTAGCTATTTTTTTTCTCCAAAATCACTAAAAGATGAAATTTATAGAATAAAATTTTTAGCAAAAATTCCTGAATCAGACTTTAAAAACCAACCTGCAGTATTGAATCAAAAAATTGTAAGAGAAATTTATCTAGATTTTGCAAAGGAGTATTTAGATGGGAAACTTTAATGATATTGGACAACTAAAAGAATTACCTTTAGACAACATTTCGGTAAAAAACAAGCCAAACGATATATTCGAATACTTAATATTAGGCATTGCATCGGAAATAGGAAAAAATGGAAATTATAATCCGGTTCCCGTCATTGTAACTAGCACTGGTTCTTATGAATATGAAGTAGTATCAAACCATTTAACCTACTATGCCTGTAAACACTTAGGGCTAGAAAAAATTTATTGTATCGTTGTAGAAAATGACAATAAGATAAAAAGACTTTGTAAAATTTTAAATTCAGAACTTTCACCAAAAATAAATCTGACAACTGCAAGTAGAGAAGAAATTGCATCTTCTCTAAGATATGTGAAGGAACAATTTAAACTTAGTAAGTTTGATATTCAAAAAGCTACGATTCGGATTACAGACTCTCCACTCAGAAAATATTGGAGGTCTTTAGATGATTTGATCGATTTAAAATGTGGAATTAATGAAAAGAATACTGATTTATTTAAAAATATTTACGAACTCCATCCCTTTGATCGTCCAAAAATAAATCTGACAACGGCAACTAGAGAAGAAATTGCTTCTTCTCTACAATATGTTAAAGAACAATTTAAGCTTAGTAAGTTTGATATTCAAAAAGCTACAATACAAATTTCAGATTCAATCCGAAAATACTGGACATCGATAGATGAATTGATGAAATTAAAATGCGGGATTAATGAAAAGAATATTAATTTATTTAATAATATTTACGAACTCCATCCTTTTGCGCAACCTAAAGAACCTTCTAAAGTATTTATTCTCAATGCATCTGAAAAAGAAATTCGAGAGCGGCTAACGTATTTAAAGGAAGTTTATTCTAGTGATTTTACAAATGTAGATATTGAAATTGCTACAAAGGAAATAAGAAATTCTATAAATTCTATTGGTAAGAAAAAACCAAAGGCGATTTCCCTTTTTAACTAAATTAGATGTCGGAATAGATAAAAGTGTATTGGTTGGATGAAGGAAATATTTTTGATAGAGTAATTTCATAATTCAGAATAAAAGCTTTCCTTGCACTAAAGTGTGGGACTTATACAAATTACCACCATGAATATTTCCGTTGATTGATTAGGTGAGCGGGTAATGGCAAATAAAAAGGAGAATTGCGTTATGGAAAAATCTGCATTTAGAGGATATGTATCAACTTGGTATAAAAATGATGTAGCTTTTTCGATGGAACTGATTGAAAAATTCGTTATGAATACTGAAAGGCAGGTTCAAGATTCTATAGATGAATATGAGTTACAAAAGAAAACTGTTATACTTGAAGAAATACCAGAAATTGAATTGCTCGATACAATGCAAGTTCATGATGGATTAAATAGTCAGGATTGGGATATTCGCAGGGTCTTCAATGAGTATTTCTCAAATTTGCAACGGAAATCTGCCTTATTGACATTATGCAATTATTTTGAGAATGAATTAAATAAGCTAAGCTTATTATATGAATCAGAAAAATCTTTGGAAAATAAATTTACCGATTTCAAAAAAGATAAAGGAATCGATCGTTCAACTAATTATCTAAAAAGCCAAGCTAAACTTAATGTGTATAAAGATTTAGAAATATGGAGCGAAATAAAAAATATTCAGAATATTCGCAATTTGATTGTTCATCAAGATGGAAAACTTTTAGTCAAAGACAAAAATGGAAACACGATCAAAGATCAAGAGCATATAGTAAAATATATAAAACAAAAGAGTGAACTGTTACAATTAAAATGTATTGCCGAAATCAATGAAGAAATAGAAATTAACAATGGTTTTTTGACTTATGTTGCGAATACCTATAAGCAGTATTTTAAGCTTTTACATGAATCCATTGAAGCAAGTGAATTGGTCTAATTTTCTGAATAATAGTAATTTAATATACTGAAATATATACAGAAAGAATGAAATTAACAACAGAAGAAATAATACAAGAATTTAAAAAAGTCCACGGTGATAAATATGATTACTCTAAAGTGAATTATAAAAATACGGATTCCAAAGTTTTAATAATTTGCCCCGACCATGGAGAATTTCTACAATCTCCCTACTATCATAAAAATGGACAACAATGTCCAAAATGTAGTGGAAATACAAAACTATCCAATGAAGAAGTTATTCAACAATTTAAAGAAGTTCATGGGAATAAATACGACTACTCGAAAGTAGATTATAAAAATATTGATTCAAAGGTTATGATAATATGTAAAGAACATGGAGTTTTTTTACAATCTCCTTATAACCATCGAGCAGGAAAAGAATGTCCAAAATGTTCTGGCGTAGGTCTTTCAAGGGAAGAAATTATTGCACAGTTTAGGAAGGTTCATGGGAATAAATACGATTATTCGAAAACAGAATGCACAAATACTAGAAGTCCCATTATTATCATTTGTCCTGAACATGGAGAATTTTCGCAGAATACCAATAGTCATAAGCAAGGCAATGGTTGTCCTAAATGTTCAGGAACAATGAAATTGGCTCAAAGTGAAATAATCAAAGAATTTATACAAGTCCATGGGGATAAATATGAATATTCAAAAGTAGATTATATCGGTGCTAATTCGAAAATTATCATTATCTGTCAAGAACATGGAGAATTTCAACAAACTCCAAGTAGTCATAAGCATGGTTCGGGTTGTCCTAAATGTCTTGGAATGGGAAATACTACAGAAGAAATTATTCAGCAATTTAAAGAAGTTCATGGAGACAAATACGATTATTCCAAAGTAGAATTTTTAAATAATGATACAAAAGTAGCTATTATCTGTAAAGAACACGGAGAATTCTTTCAAATCCCTAAAATTCACAAACTAGGTTCAGGTTGCGCAAAATGTTCTGGCAAAGATTTTTCCACAGATGAAATTATTGAACAGTTCAGAAAGGTTCATGGACATAAGTATGATTACTCTAAGTTTAAATATTTAAATGTGAAAATCCCTGTTATTATTATTTGTAAAGAACATGGAGAATTTCTACAAACTCCTGATAGTCACAAAAGGGGTTCCGGTTGCCCTACCTGCAATGTTGGTTGGTCTAAGCCAAAAATCCTAGAATTCCTACACTCCATCGAAAACCAAGACCTTTTACAAATGGATGCAGTCGAATTACAAATGATAATCAACCAGGGAAAGCTGCCTGAGACATTTAGAGACTTGGTGTTTGCAGATGAGGATAACAAAGAGAATACGCTAAAGGCACTCAAAGAGAAATTACAGGCTGCCGCAGAGAGTGATGATTATGAAGAGTCACCGCCACCGGAAGAATCTGATAAAGAAGATTGGAACGAAGATGAGGCAGAAACAGAAGACATAGAGGGAAGCGAAAATAAAGAAGAATCTTCTGAAACAGAAACAACAGAGACCGAAACAGAGACAGAGCCAAAGACAGAAAAGCAAAAATTGCTTTCTCTTTCTAATACGAATGACGACTTACACATATTAGACCATAACTTAGTTTCTTCTTGTGATGCAGAAACAGTAGAATTCTTTATTCAATATAAATTACGAAAGATATGGAATCGCGTATTAAATAAAGATTATTCAGTGGAACAGTTTCAAGCGGAATCAGGTGGAACAAATTTTACTCTGCTACAAAAATACTTCTTTGATGAATACTACGAAGTCTTGCAATATACTCCTCCTGACGGTTATAGATTTAAGAATGAACCTAATCTAATGCAGAAGCTAACAGTATTTAGACTTTTAAAACATCATAGATATGGAAATTGGTCTGGAACTGGTGCAGGAAAAACTATTTCGTTTATTCTTAGTAGTCGGACTGTAGATGCAAGGCTTACTTTACTCATTGGACTTAATTCTACGATTGAACAATTGGAAAAAAATATTTTGCAAGTTTATCCAGATAGCAAGGTATTTACTCATTATAAGTCTGGACAAAAATTTGATCGGAAAGAAAGGAACTATTTAATTTTAAATTATGATAAGTTTCAACAGGAATATTCTGAAAAGTTATTTCAGGATTTGACTCACAATAATCAAATTGATTTTATCGCCATTGATGAAATCCATAATGCTAAACAAAGAAGTTTGGAGCTAGAAAGCATTCGCAGAGGAACTATCAAACGGCTAATTGGTAGAGCTGCTGAAAATAAAAATCTTTATGTCCTTGGAATGAGTGCAACTCCTGTTATTAATAATTTAACAGAAGCTAAATCGCTTTTGGAAATGGTAACAGGTAAAGAATACTCTGATTTCAAAACAGAAAAGACTTTATCGAATGCAATTGAGGCATTTAAACATCTCAGCCTAAATGGATTACGATATATTCCCAAGTATGAAATTCAAATCAAAGAACTTACAGGGAAAATACTCTAAACTTAAATTGGATGCAAGCGAACTACTCGACGAACTACTTTCTATATCCAATGCCAATTATTCTAAAGCAGAACAAATTTTACTTTCCAAGAAATTAGAGGCAATTCGCAATTATCTCCGTTCGGGAGTAATTTTATATACTCATTATACAACTGGAATGATAGAGCCGATTGTTGCGTTTGTGAAATCCTGCGGGTTTAAGTTTGGAACTTATACAGGCGAAGAGCCATTAGAAGAAAGAGAAGCGGCTAAGCAGAAATTCCTCTCTGGAAAAATAGACATTCTCATTGGTTCCCGTCCGATTGGAACAGGAGTCGATGGACTTCAGGCAAAATGCAATCGTATGATAATCCTTTCTCTTCCCTGGACTGATTCAGAATACACACAGTTAAAGGGAAGAATCTATCGACAGGGCTCCAAGTTCGGAGAAGTGGAAATTCTAATTCCACAAGTCTATATTCAGTTAGAGGACAAAGAATGGTCTTGGGATAGACAACGAATCAATTTAATTCGAAATAAAAAGACTCTTGCTGATGCAGCGATTGATGGAGTCGTTCCTTCTAAGAAAATTCCTTCCCTAGATACTTTATTTAAAAAATCCCAAGAAGCACTCCGAGAATGGAAAGATAGAATCGGACAAGGGAAAGTATTCATTATTCAGAGAAAGGATTTAGTATTTCCCCTTCGACCGGAAATTGTAGAACAACTTTCTAGAACGTTAGGTGATTTCTCTACACTCAATCGAGTCTGGAGCACTTCTAATTCTAAAACAACTCATACAAAGCTTACCGAAAATCCAGAAGATTGGTATTACTATCATACTCTCTATCGGGAACGTCGCAAAGAGTGGAGTGAAATTCCTTACGTAGAAATCGGTAAAATGATTACTCGCAAAGAAATGATTGTAGCCGATCTAGGTTGTGGCGAAGACTTACTTCGCAAAGAAATTCCGCATAATAAAGTTCTCTCCTTTGACCATATCGCCATTAACAAAAACGTTACCGCTTGCGACATCTCTCATTTGCCGCTAGAGAATGAGTCTGTAGATATAACTGTATTTTCCCTTTCCCTAATGGGTGCGAATTACAAAGAGTATCTACAAGAAGCCTATCGAGTCTTAAAAGCAATGGGTGTTCTACTCATCGCCGAGCCGATTAGTAAATGGGAAGCAAGGGAAGAAGAACTTTCTTTACTCCTTTCTGAGATTGGATTTAAAACACCTACACTTAATAAGACAAAGCAGTTTATTTATGTGACTTGTATTAAGTTTAAGATTTAAGGAAGGAGCTTTTTAGTATTTGGGCACTTCGATACTAAATTTTTTCATTCGAAAAAAAAATCACTCAGTGACCGAACTTTATACCAATAGATTTCGATAAAGACCAGTCACTGAGCGGTGCACTGAATTTTGTCGAATGTGCGTGTCTACAATGAAGATTGTGTATTTGAAAAAGTCGTGTATCGAAGCGACAGGAAAAAAGATCACCTTCTCAAGCAGGAATTCCTATGATCTTGTTTTTAACCTGTGCTTTATAGCTTGAAGTTCATAAATTCCAGACCATTCCAAGGAGTCATTTTTAAGTAAAAATTTTACTTTTCAATTCAAACTCTGATTAGAGTCTGTAATTATCAAAGAAAGGATTTATTATTATGAGTGAAATACCAGAAATCGTTCCCGTGGGAACGTTACCTCCTATAGGAGTAGTACCTAAAAAAATGCATGCTCAGGTCATTCGTCCAGAGCGTTTTGGTGATCCAGAAAAAGCTTTTCAATTAGAACAAATTGATGTTCCTGAAATTAAACCAGATGAAGTATTAGTTGCGGTAATGGCAGCAGGGGTTAATTACAATAATGTGTGGGCTGCTCTTGGTTATCCGGTAGATGTGATTGGAGCAAGAAATAAAAAAGGTGAGCCTGAAAAATTTCATATCGGTGGGTCTGACGCATCTGGTATTGTATATAAAATCGGCTCTGAAGTTACAAATGTAAAAGTAGGGGATGAAGTTGTTATCCACTGTGGGATTTGGGAAAAAAATGATCCATTTATCAAAGCAGGTGGTGATCCAATGTTTGCCCCTTCGCAATTAATCTGGGGTTACGAAACTAACTGGGGTTCATTCGCACAGTTTTGTAAAGTTCAAGATCACCAGTGTTTGCCTAAACCAAAACACTTAAGCTGGGAAGATTCTGCGGCATACATGCTAGTAGGCGCTACTGCTTATCGTATGCTACACAACTGGAAGCCAAACGATGTAAAACCAGGCGATCCAGTTCTTATCTGGGGTGGTGCTGGTGGACTAGGATCTATGGCAATTCAAATTGTAAAAGCGGCAGGCGGAAGACCAATCGCAGTTGTAAGCTCTGACGACAAGATTGACTATTGTAAAAAACTTGGCGCAGAAGGTGTGATTAATAGAAATAATTTCAAACACTGGGGAGCGATTACAAGCGACATCAACAAACCAGAAGTATTCGCTGAGTGGACAAAAAAAGCACGTGACTTCGGAAAAGCTCTCTGGGACATCTGGGGAAAAGGCATAAATCCAAAAATCGTATTCGAGCATCCGGGCGAATCAACATTACCCACATCGGCATTCATATGCGAAACCGGCGGTATGATTGTAATCTGTGCCGGCACATCGGGATTTAACGCTACTGTGGATTTACGTTATTTATGGATGAGACAAAAAAGACTACAAGGCTCTCATTTTGCAAATGACGAAAACAGCAAGGGATTAAACGACTTAGTAATTGCTGGTAAGGTAGATCCTTGTTTGTCTCGCACATTCAAATTCGACGAAACTGGCTCTTGCCACCAACTCATGAAGAACAACAAACATCCACATGGAAATATGTCGATTCTAGTTGGCGCTCCAAGTGAAGGGATGGGTAAGAAGTAATTAGCCGCAGGAACATCGTAGGTTACGCATATATGCGTAACCTACGATGTCTTGGATTCGCGGTTACTTTTTATTAATCTCTTCATCACCGAAGTAAGAATTCGAAAACTAATCGGTTTTGGAACATAGCCATCAAATCCTTCTGAAATAAATTTATCTTCATCGCCTGCCATATTGTAGGCGGAGACAGCTAGGATAATAAGATTTTCCCGAATTTTTTTGCGAATCCGTTTCATAGTTTCGGTTCCACTGATTCCAGGAAGACCAATATCCATAAGAATAATATCGTAAGAATTTTTATCGACTAGCTCAAGAGCATCTTCGCCGGTCTCTACTATTTCAAAAGAGATTCCAGCACCTTCTAGATAAGTAGAAATAACTTTTCTATTACTCAGATTATCTTCCACGATGAGTAGTCTCAACTTGGCAAAATCAATAGAATGATCAACTGGAATCTCCCATTTATCATGGAGGATGGGTTCAGTAGGAACTTGTACTTCTCGGCAGGGTAATTCTACAATAAACCTGCTTCCCTGTCCAACGGTGCTCTCAACAGAAATCTTTCCATTGTGCATTTCAACCAAGCGCTTAATGATTGTTAGACCGAGTCCAGTTCCACCTTCACGAGAGCTTACATTGGATGCACGCTCAAAAGGCTCAAATATTTTCGATAGCTGGTCATTCGGAATTCCAAGTCCTTCATCCCATACAGTCAGAATGATTTTATTTCCTTCACCTCGCCCAATAATTCCGATAGGTTTGTCTTGGTTTGTATATTTTATTGCGTTGGAGAGAAGATTATAAATGACTTGCCGAATCCTTGTAGGATCTACTAAAGCAGTGCCAATATCATCTGAAACGTCAATTTCAACCCTACGATTATCTTTTACTGTAACAGATGTTACCACATCTACTATTAGATTAAATATTCCTATCGGTTTTTTATCAATATTCAGCTTGCCGGCCTCAATCTTGGAGAGATCTAGAATATCATTTACGATATTCAAAAGGTGCATACCCGACTGTTCAATATAATTTACATACTCTCTCACCTTTTTGTCTTTGTCTGGAATAATGGTATCAAGAATTTGAGAAAAACCAAGAATACTATTAAGAGGTGTGCGTATTTCATGGCTCATATTGGCAAGAAAGGCGCTCTTGGCAAGGTTTGCGGACTCTGCTTGACTCTTTGCTATAAGTAACTCATCTTCTGCATTTTTCCTATCTGTAATGTCTTCTGCCAAAAGAATGGCTTCGGAATTTGTTCCTGGATTTAAGGGAGAAATATGATAGCGAACGAAAGATTTTTTCTTTGCGGTTATGGAAGTATATTCTCCCTCGTAGACGCTAGGCTCACCGTGAATAATTCCTTTTATGAGAGCCTGCTTGACGCCTTCGTAAGGAATTCGTTCAATCGTATTAAATCCGATCATTTTCTCAACTGGAGTTCCAATGATTTCGGAGAATTTTTTATTAGCCCTTGTTGCAGCACCATTTTTATCTAAAAATAAAATTCCAATCGGAGAGTTTTCTACAATAATTCTATGTTCGAATTCACTAGTACCGAGTGCCTCTTGGATTTTTTTTCTTTCCGTTATGTCGTAGATGGTTGCTCCTACGTATTCTACTCCTTCGGAGGAAAAGGGGAAAGTCGTGACTTCCACATTGATAGGTGATCCATCTTGTTTTATACCGTTTACTTCAAAGGTAGAAAATTCCAGATTTTCTCCTTTCTTACGCTTTTCAATCCGCTCAGTTACTAGTGATAAAGAAGAGGGAGCAACAATTTGCATTAAAGATTTATTCAAAATTTCTTCAGAGCTTTCAAATTTATACATTTGAAGAAATGCTTTATTTACATAGATCGCATAGCCATCTTTTGCAATGGTCACAGCAGTTTCGGAATGATCTAAAAAAGCCTGAAAATTCATTTTTGTTTTTTAATTAAACCCCTTGTCTTTTATTTTCTTCAGGTAAGAAAACTAGCAATCCTTTTTTATTTTTACAATATAATCGTAACTACTTAGTATTAAAAAGGGTTGAGTGGTCTAAATTGGATTTAAGTAGCTTGAACAAAATCTTACACATTTTGCTCATGATAAACATGGAAGTAAAGCGAAGGATGATATATGAATTGAATCAGCTTATAAATGAAAATCTTCTCGTCTGAAAAAGAGATTTCTAATAAGTTTGTCTTTAGGAGTCCATTTTGAAAAAAAACCTTTCTATTTCTTATCTTAATTCAACTACCTTTGCTATAATTTGTTGTATACTTCTTTTTGTTAATTGCAGTGCGCATACTATTCCTTACACCAAAACGGAATGGAAAGAAAAGGGAATCACTTCTCTCGAAGAAATTGAACTCGGAAAAGTTAAGCACTCTGTTTTAATTCGAGGAACAGATAAAGCAAATCCAATTATGCTAGTGATACACGGGTTTGCTGTGCCGATGATGCCATTTGCTTATTTGTCTTATAGTGATGAGAGAGATAGAATGGAAAAGAATTTCATTGTTGTCAATTACGATCAGCGTGGAGTTGGTAAGACTTCTAGACTAAATGATGCGGATAAGATAAATTATGCGATGGATGATTTTGTAAACGATGCAGAAGAGCTTTGTCAAAAGTTAATGCTTAGATTTGGAAAAAAGAAAATATACTTGCAGGGAGTCTCCTGGGGAAGCTATATTGGAGCAAAGCTTGCGGCAAAACACCCGGACTGGTTTTATGCCTATATTAGTGAAGGACAAGCAGTGTTTGCCCCTGATAGCATTTCTGAAATGAAGAGATTTAGTCTAGAAGAAGCAAGGCTTGAAAAGAATGAAAAAGCGATAGGCGAATTAGAAAAGACAGAAGTCCCAAACAAATCTTTTACAGTTCCAAAAATGAAAGAAAATATGGAAACAATTTCGAAATGGGGAGAATTCTATCAAAATAGAAAGTATAAGTTTCGGAATTTTACACTGTCAGAATTATTTATTAGTTCCTTCGAAAGGCTCCCGAATATACCTTTGGTGATTTTCTAGGAACGCTTCAATCAATAGATTCTTTTACTGAGAAAAATATTTCTAAAATCATGGAAATTGATATGCGAAGCGATGTGCCCGAACTAAAACTTCCCGTTTATTTTTTGATGGGAGAATACGATTTTATGAAGAATAATGCAAAGGATTATTTTACAAAGTTAAAATCTCCCAAGAAAGAATGGCTTGAAATCAAAAAAGCAGGACATGAAATTGGCGCCGATCAGCCAGAAGAGATTCAACGAATTTACATAGATAAAATTAGAAAAGAGACTTATAGTAATTAACATGAGTTTTATATAAGAATTATCCTGTTCTGTCACCCCCGAGTTCTTTTGTCGGGGGTCTCAAGAAGTAGAGATTCCAAATATTGCTCGGCTAAAGCGGATAAAAATTTATCGTTACAAAGAATGTCAAAATGAATCTAAAGTTTTTACTATTATTCTTTTCTATCACTTGGTCTATTCTGGCTAAGGACAATCTAAAAACAAAAATTGAAATCGACACAAAGCATCCATCGATAAGGATAAATGGGATTTTCCTAAAAGACTATAATCGTAAGACATTTCAAAAAATTCTAGGAAAACCAAGTCGAATAAAAGTAGATTCTTTTCGTTCTTATGTAGAAGAATTTGGATTCGATGGAATTCCACCTTCCTCTTATCCAATCAAAGTCCTGAATACTTATTATATTTACGATGAGATTGGAATTATGTTTTATACAGAGAGTGGAAAAGCAAGAAAGGAAGAGCCTAACCGTTTTAGTATTCATTTTCCAAACAAAAGAAGTTTTACGCATACGAAAGATTTGCCGTTTAAACCTAAGAAGAGTTTCACAGGAATATTTCAGATTAATGAAAATGCATTGAATCCACAGGATAAATTAATTCCCGATTCAGTAGATTACAGGACAAATGAATTTACTTTATTTGAAACAAGCTTTGGTCCGACTTCGTATACTACAATCATAGATTCCCTTTACTCAATTAAATCAGAACCATATATGAGAATTTATTTAGATGACGCAAAAACGCAGCGGGTAAGCGTGATTGTGCTGTATTCTATTTCCTTATAATTGCCTGTTTTTTTCCCAAATTCGAATTCCAATATAAATCAAAGCGAAATGAATTAAAAACCAAAAAGGGAAAATGATTACGCTTGCCATTATTGCCCAGGGACTAAAAAAGATTCGGATTAAAAATTCTTCGAAGGTGCACGGATAAGCAGGAATATCCGTAGGGGCTGCGGGACAAATTCCATTGAAGCTTTGAATGCTATCGAAGGAAATTACAATGGCGTAAATTAAAAAAGTAAAAATGGAAATAAAGATGGATACGAAAAATACTTTTAGAAATCTCATAGAGTCATTAATAGAATTGAATGCTATTTAATCAATGAAAACCGAATAACAAAAGGATTTAATATTTTAAGCGAGATTTAAATAGCATCAGACGCATGAATTGACCTTGACAATTTAGATTCCAATTGAACTATATGAAACGAATCCTATGAGTGATAAAGAAAAGCAAATCTATTATAATACTTTACGCAATATGAGCTTTGAGAAAAAAGCTTTAAAAGTATTTGAACTTACGGAAATGACAAGACAACTTATGAAACGTGGATTGGAATTGCAATACCCTGAAAAATCGAAAGCAACAATACAAGAATTGTATCTAAAAAGATTGGCAGAATGTCACAACTCGAACTATTAAAAAAAACTTTATCTGTTTTAGATGCGCATAATATTGAGTATATGCTAGTGGGTTCGTTTGTCTCTAGTCTTTACGGAGAGCCTAGAAGCACACAAGATATAGATATGATTGTCTCTATTAACCGAAATCATATTGCAAATCTAATAAGAGAATTTCCACCTCCAAAATACTATTTAGATGAAGAATTAATTCAGCTAGCAATTGAGAACGAAAAAATGTTCAACCTTCTAGACACCGAGGAAGGAGATAAAATAGATTTTTATATTCAAAAAAAGAACCCTACGAAATAGAAAAATTTCAAAGAAGAATTAAAAAATCTTTTTTAGGGATGGAAGTATTTTTCCTATCTCCAGAAGATTTAATTTTATCAAAGCTTGGCTGGTCTAAAAAAGGTGGATATAGCGAAAAACAATTTCATGATGTAAAGGGAGTTGTCCGGGTTCAAAGGGATAATTTAGATTATCCCTATTTAGAGAAAAAAGTTATTGAACTAAAATTAGAAGAATTATGGGAGAGGTTAAAGAAAGAACTATGAAAGCATTTGAACTCCAAAACAATTTCGGATTAGAAAATTTAAAATTAATAGAAAGACCTGAGCCAAAAATACAAAACTCTAACGATGTTTTAATTAAAATAAAAGCTACCTCTCTTAACTTTAGAGACTACCTGGTAGTAACCGGTAAATACAATCCTAAGTTTAAACTTCCTTTTGTGCCTTTGAGTGATGGAGCTGGCGAGGTGTTAGAAGTTGGAACTTCTGTCACTGATTTTAAAGTAGGCGATAGAGTTATATTACAATTTGCCCCCAAGTGGTTAGATGGTGATGCTACTTATGAACAATCTCGCTATACACTTGGCGGACCACTAGATGGAACTCTTATGGAGAAAAAGATTTATCCTGATTATGCGCTTGTGAAGATTCCAAGTTATATGAGTTATGAAGAAGCAGCGACACTCCCCTGTGCGGCTCTTACTTCTTGGTCTTCTCTTGTTACTTATGGTAGGATTTTCCCTGGAGACACGGTTGTAGTTCTTGGAACAGGTGGAGTTTCTATTTTTGCTTTGCAAATAGCTAAGTTTCACGGCGCCAAAGTGATAGTAACCTCTGGGAGTGATGAAAAAATAGAACAGGCGAAATCTCTCGGTGCAGATTTTGTAATTAATTATAAAACGGAATTGGAATGGGGAAAAAAGGTAAAAGAAATTACTGGCACAGGTGCAGATCATATTATCGAAGTCGGTGGGGCGGGAACTCTAGAACAATCCATTAAAGCCATTCGACCTTTTGGTCAAATTAGTCTCATTGGGATTTTAGCCGGTGGAGCTAAAGACTTAAACTTACTTCCGGTTCTTATGAATAATATTAAACTTCAGGGAATTCTCGTTGGTAGCAAAGCAGGATTAGCCGCAATGTGTAAAGCATTTGAATTTCACAAGACTAAACCTATTATTGATAAAGTTTTTCCGTTTGAAGAGTCTGTCCAGGCGATTGAGTATTTAAAATCAGGAAATCATTTTGGGAAAATCGTGATTAGCCTATCTTGATTGCGATTGCCACAGAGACGCTGAGACACAGATTTTGGGAGATATCAATATACGGCTAAAATTAAATTTTCAGTTTTTTAAAAAATACTAAAAATTTCGCACAGGATGAATCTTTTCTTACCTAGTATAGGTATGATTGTATTTCGAAAAAATATTGAATTTAGCCGCGATAAAATTGATGAGGAAGAGGGGACGGTATCAACTCTCCTTATTCCAAAGCATTTGATCAAAGATTTTGTTTTGAAAAAGAAAAAGCATAAAGGAAATGTTTCTTTTTATCTTCGAAGTCTACTTCGTAGGTTTCGATCGATTACCCACACTGGAATTTTACCCGAGCCGAGAAAAATAAAAACTGAATACCAGGAAATGAAACTGAAATTGCGGAAAGTGAATTTTCGTCCTAGAAATTTTCCACCCATCGCTTGGTCGCTCTCCAACGCCTTCGCATGGGTTGAACTTGGGGAGCTTGCCTTAGCTTTTGGTAAATCTCGCTGTTGGGTGTTTGTTCATTTGTTGAAGTTAGATATTTTAGGCTTGTGGAAAGTTTTAGTGGAGACTAGGATGAATAAAGTAGTTCCTACTTCCCCCAGGTTAGAACTGAAGATTTTCTGGAAATTAAGAAGGGTTCTAAAACACTTTGCACGGGGGTATAACGTTCGGATTTAGACTTTCTGGTTAACAGGGAGTAACCTTAGAACTAAAAATCCTGCGTTAGCGATCAAGGCGTTGTCAATTATTTGCATAAACAAAAAATCTTCTCTGATTAGAGGAGAAGCAAATAATTGACATAGCTTGGCTGCTGGTGAGCGTTATGCGAAAGGGAGGAAGAGCGAGCGCGACGAAAGCTCCATTTAAAGGATAAAGACTTTGTTTGCGGAAAAAGTTGGAGTTTTCGGAACGCCCTTGAAATTCTTAGAGAGTCTTATGATTTTTATGCATTGACTATGAAGGTCAATCATACATTGTAGCTTTCAAATGACTACAAAAAATGAAATTGAAGAAGAAGACTTAGTGCCGGAAGAGGAAAATCCTGAATTATGGGAAAGAGTTCTCATGATGATTGGAGTGATTGGTTTTAAAGAAGAGAAAGCTTGGGCAGAAGATGCACGCGAGGCGATTTGGAAAAAAATAGAAGCTTTACCAGAAGACAGTTTAGAAATCCCTGAATCCATTTTAGATTCCATTTCGGGGCTAATGGATAAAGTAATAAAGGAAACCAAAATTCCAGAGATTGAGCCAGTCTTGAAATTAATTCCTGCATCGAGCGAGGATTTTATTTTATTTAGAAATAGAATTTCACTAATTTTAATAGCTCATTTTGATATGTATGAAGATGACACAGAAAGTAAAAAAGGTCTTATCGAAGAATACAAAGATTTTATCAAAGAAGAATTTGTTGGCTTTGAAGAAGACTATGACTCTGCTTATGAAGAATTTGATTTATCCCTCAGCGAAAAAGAAGATTTCTTTTTGGCAAATTTTTTTCCTGAAAGGTATGAAGCTGATATAGAGGAAGATGAATAAATCATAAAAATACAAAAAACTTTACTTGCTAACTAGCAGGAGTTCCTACAACTTCGTCTTTTGTGAGAGAGGTTTATGGAAATAATTAATTGGTTTTTAACTTACCCATTTTTTTCTTTCGGGATTGGATTTTGTGTATTTATCCTTCTTGTCTTTATTCGTGATATATCGCAAACCAAGCACACGATTATACACAATTTTCCAGTCGTTGGTCATCTGCGTTATTTCTTAGAAATGATCGGACCTGAACTCAGACAATACTGGGTGGCTAACGACAAAGAAGAAAGACCCTTTGACAGAACTGAGCGTCGTTGGATCTATGCGACTGCAAAAGGACAAAACAGTAATTTTGGATTTGGAACAACAGAGCTTTTATACGAGCCGGGTTACCCGATTATTAAGCACCGCGCTTTTCCATTTCCCGAATCAAAGACCTACAAGGTTTTGGGAGATCCTACAAGCATCCCCTGCTTAAAAGTAATAGGCGAATTTCATAAAAGGAAGTTTCCCTATAGACCTTACTCTATCATCAACATTTCCGCTATGTCGTTTGGCTCACTCAGTAAAAATGCTATCACTGCACTAAACATTGGCGCTCGTGAAGCGGGCTCTTTTCACAACACCGGCGAAGGGGGAATATCCCCTTATCATTTACAGGGAGCAGATGTGGTCTGGCAGATTGGAACTGGATACTTTGGAGCTAGAACCAAAGAAGGTCGCTTTGATTTACAAATCTTAAAACAGAAAGTGGAAAAGTATAAATCCGTGCGGATGATCGAGATTAAACTCTCCCAGGGTGCTAAACCGGGGAAGGGTGGAATTCTTCCGGGGATAAAGGTAAATGCAGAGATTGCGCAGGCACGTGAAGTAGAAATTGGAAAGGATTGTATATCTCCGAGTTCACACTCTGAGTTTTCTTCTGTTCCTGAGTTGGTTGATTTTATTGAAATGATTGCCGGTGAAACAGGATTACCCGTTGGAATAAAATCAGCGATAGGCGAAATCGAATTCTGGGAAGAGCTTGCTTTGTTAATGAAAAAGACGAAACGAGGTCCAGATTTTATTACTGTTGATGGTGGCGAAGGGGGAACGGGAGCTGCACCCCTTACTTATGCGGATCATGTGTCTTTACCTTTTAAGATTGGATTTCAAAGAGTCTATACACTTTTTCAAAAACATAGAATTTCAGATCGCATTGTTTGGATTGGAGCGGGTAAGCTTGGTTTTCCGGACAGAGCTGTTGTCGCTCTCGCGATGGGTTGTGATTTGATAAATGTCGCCAGAGAGGCTATGCTTTCTATTGGTTGTATTCAAGCCGAGCAATGTCATACAGATCATTGTCCTTCTGGAGTCGCCACGCAGAACTGGTGGTTACAAAAAGGTTTAAATCCAACTTTGAAATCAAAGCGAACAGAGCTTTATTTAAAAGGTTTTCGAAAAGAACTTTTATCGTTAGCTCATTCCTGTGGCTATGAGCATCCATCACAATTCAACGGTCGTGATATAGAAATTTCTTTAGGCATGAATAAATTTACAACTTTAGAAGACCAGCTTGGTTATAAGCGAGATGATAGAAAGTTTACCCGCATGGCGGATTACAGCAATTTTCCGTCCCGCGGGTAAATGTTTTAATAATCTTTATTTCAGTTTTTCTTTTACGAAAGGATGAAAGAATTCTGGCATGATGGAGATTTTATCCTTTAATATATTTGTGCGAATTCCATTCCATTCAGGGTGCGCCGAAACAAGAGTATCCGCATTGTTGAAAAGTCCATTTAGGAATTCAGAAACTTTTGAAGTTGGTAAATCTTTTCTTGCAAGTAAAACAGTTTGCACTTGAAGAGTATCAACTTTTTCTTTTTGCCAACTGTAAGTATTTGCTGGAATTGTTGTTCTCTGGTATACTTTGTTATCTGATTTGATTTTATCTAAGATAGAATCTTCAAGGCTTAAGATTTTAACTTTATCCGCACTGTCAGCTGGTAGTGCGGAAAGAAGTTTTACAGGAATTCCGGATACTACAAACATCGCATCGATTTCTTTTTTTATTAGTAGGGGAAGTGCTTCTTCCGGGCTTAATTCTTTAACTTCTATTTCATTAAAATCAATTCCACTTAAACGTAATACAGAAATGGAAGTTGCCTTGATTCCTGATTCCGAATGACCGATTGCAACTTTTTTTCCTTTAAGGTCTGTAATATTTTTAATAGAAGGATTTACAAGCAGATGAATTTCGTCCTGTAAAACAGGGAGTAAAATCGTTGTTTGCTTTGCCACTTCAGGATTTCCAAGCTTTGCACTATAATACATATCTATTTGAGATAGGCAAAATTCTGCTTTTTTATCTAGTAGCATATTGATATTATCCAGACTTCCGTTTGAGTTGATTACTTTTACATCCAGTGATTTATTTTCTTCTAGTGATTTTGCAAGTGCATCGTAGGTTCCGCCAGGAAAGCCACCTGCAAAAGTAGTTTCAGTTTTACCTTTGCATTGCAAAACAATTGAGATTAGGATTATAATAAACGCGCTTTTTATTTTCATAGAATTTTTATACCTTTTGATTTTATTTTTCACCATAGTTAGTAATCGCATTTAGTTTACAATTAAAACAATCAAAACTTATTGAATCGAAATTGTAATACTTACGTAATTTGATTGATAGAAAAATCTGAAGTAAATTAGAATCTAAACCCGATCAAAGTTCTAAGAGTCTATTTGGAAAATCTTTTTTTAATTGTTTCAAAATCAATTTCTAAAAGCTCAAAATGCTTTCGCAAACACTAACAGAGAGGTTCGGGTGCGGAAATAAAAAAAGAGAAGACTGAAAAATCAATCTTCTCTTTCTAATTTTGCTTCTTTTGTAATTAGTTTTTAGTTTCTAGTTACGGAAGCTGGAGAAATATTGGTAACGTTAAATGAGCTAGATACGTCACCATCAGTTTTAGTTAGCTTAACGTAGGTATAATAAGAGTAACCTTCCGTCAATTTATAGACTCGGTAGTTTCCTGCCTTATCTACTACTTCAATTAAGCCAACCTTCCACAAACCACCTTCTTGACTAGTTGCTGCTGGAAAAGTGGTAGTGCCTTCATACTTACTAGTTGATGTATTTAATACCATGGTGACTGTTTTAGTCTGACCCAAAGAATTATCTAATAGCTTTAAGGGGCTATAGAGTGTTACATTCACAGCTTTAACTCCAGAAGGAGTTGCACTGTTCAAGCTTGTTGTTGAAGTTGTGCCTGACGTCGTTGTAGTTCCACTTGTAGCTGTTGTGCCAGTCGTAGAAGTCGTTCCAGTAGTAGATGTTGTGCCCGTTGTGGATGTTGTGCTCGCAGAAGTCGTGTTTTGATCTGCCGTAGTCGTTTCACTAGCAGTATCTGCTACATCAGTTGTAATTGTAAATGAGTCATCAAAATTCACATCTGTCTTGTCTATGCTGATAGATTTTAACTCAGGTGCATAAAAATCTGCAGTTGCAGTTGATGATGCATTGATGATCGTAAAACTTTTATTAAGCGTAGCCTTATCAGTCCACAGCGAATTACCAGCCTTATCCGTTACCCATATGCCGCCTAACTTCCAAAGTCCATCAGCAGAAGTGCTTCCTTCCGCAAAAGAACGAATAGTTGCAGAACCTTTAAACGTTCCGTTCGTAGCGGTTCCCTCCGTTAATTCAAGTCTTACATAGATTGCATTTCCCAAGTAGTTACTACCTGTTTGCCACCAAGAGTAACTTTGGAGTCTTGCATCCATATAGGAAATTCCACTTGCGATTCCAGATCCACCAGCATCGGTAGCTCCGGTAACAGTTACAGTGATTACTGCTTCCTTCACAGAAGAAGTTGAAGTGCTGATATCAATGCTTGTCGTGATTGGATTTTGTGCTGCGCCACCTGTGATTTGAGAGGAGAGTGCCACAGTTCCTAGCACTGGTGCTGCTGTATCAGGGCTTGATCCTGTAACTTCAAAAGTTGGAATTGCAATTTTACTGTCAATCTTTTGACCACATCCGTTGAAGGAATAGTTTTTCTCAGATTTAGTCTTATCAAAAATATATTGTCTTTCATTGCCTGCAACGTCTCTCGCTGCAATGATACCAACATTCCAGGTTCCATTGTCTACGAAGTTAGTAAGAGTCGCTTCCCCTTCATACAACCCAGAAGTAGAATTAAGTGTAAGAGTGGCATATGCTGCGTAACCACCACCAGAGATTCTCTTTGGGCTAAAGAGTCTAGCTGTCACTGATTTGATTCCGCTTGCTTTTTTTGCAGTTGCAGTTCCCTCGTTGCCTTCTGTCAATTTTGCTTTTACTTTAACTTTACCGGAACCAGACGAGAGATCAACTTTATCTGATTCTAGTTCTACAGAAGTCAATTCCGGTGGAGCAGTATCACCTTTTGGATTGAAACCGCACACAAAGGAAATAGAGGAACTTGGAGTTACACCGCTTAAAGCTCCGCTTACTTTTATAACGGCTACTTTTACTTTTCCATCTTCACAGGTTACTGTGGCTTTACCTTCTTTGCTTAGCCCAATATCTCCATTTTCAATTTTGATTTTACAAGCCTGACTTTTATTATCAATTCCAGTGATAATTGCCTGATAATCGCCAACAGTTAAAACAAAATCAACATTTCCTTTGTCGTCTGTCTGCGCTGATGTTTCGAAAACTGGACTCGTGTCTACAGTTGTTGTAGTTGTAGAGCCTGTTGTAGTCGTGGGAGTGGTCGTTGTTGTTGACGTAGTGGTCGATGTAGTTGCCCTTATGCTTGCAGAGGTTGTCGAAGTTGTAGCTTTCGAGAAATAGATCATTGAATTGGCCATTGCCGCCCCGCCATTTGAAATGTTCGCAGACACTTGATAGGTCTTTGGCTGAATAAGAAGAAGAAGTGTCGCTTCATCTTTATTTGAGTTTTTTTTGACACCAACGCACTGCGCTAATAAGAATACAATGAGCGATGGGAGTATAATTTTCTTCATATTATTTCCTCTTTTTGAAATTAGATTCGACCAACTTTTATTGGTTCGTGTTATATGACAAATGAAGTGACCTTGTTTTTCATAAAGTTTCTTTGCAAAAAACAATGCTTTCCTATGCCACAGCTTTAGCTACTAGCCGTTCTTTTTTTTTGTCAACCAAAAATTGAATAAGATTCCGATTGATTTTTATTTGGATTTCAATTAGTTCCTATGATGATTCTAATGGTCATAATGGATAGAATGATGACAAGGAAGCTAACCCTTGGAGAATAGGACTGACTGCACGACCTGTTCTAGTAAAGTTCACGGCACGTTTAAATGCATTCAGCGAGAGACAATGGAAAGTGTTGACCGTGAAAAGATCAATATTCATTTTAAGAAAAAAGAAATTATATTTCATGAAAATGAGAAAATAAGAGGCTTTTACTGCATTAAAAGTGGTCTTGCGCGAATCTATAAAACTACAAACACCGGCAAAGAGCAGACTTTTCAAATCGCCAGTCGTGGAAAATGGTTGGGGTTTCGCGATGTTATCTCCGGTTTGGAATACAACCATACTGCCGTTTGCCTCGAAGATTCAGAACTTTGCTATATTTCAGAGGAGACTACCAAGAGATTAATTAAATCAGATGGTATGTTTCAAATTGAAGTATTAAAATACCTAGCGGAAGAATGGAAGGGAATCGAAAACCATGTGCATTCTATGGGAACTAAGCAAGTTCATAGTAGACTCGCTGAATTATTGATTCTATTTCACAATGCGTCAGACAAAGACGCGGAAGTTAGTATCAACGTTACGCGCGAGGTAATGGCTAGTTGTATTGGAACTACCAAGGAAACAATCATTCGTTCTTTGTCTGATTTTAAGGATAGAAATTGGATTAAAGTAGAAAAAAATAATATCAAGATTGTAAATCCAAAGGCCTTGTATACGCTTGCAGAGGCAAACGAAGAGTAATCGTTCAAAGCATTATAAAACTCGCAAACAGAGAATAGAGTTCTTGCATTCGATTGCCAATATTTCTCTGAGAGAGAGTTTTTTTACGCAATGAATCCAATCATTAAAATCTCTGATGGCATAGGTGAGATTTTTCCATTGCATTTTCAAGTATAGCAGCTACTTCTGTGTAACCTGAATTTCTTGCCAATTGAAGAGCGTTGTATTCTGCCTCATCTTCTAGATATAGACTTGCTCCATTTTCAATCAGTAATCTTACTGCTTCCATCTTTCCTAAGGCGGCAACACAATGAAGGGGTGTATTCCCAAAAATATTTCTAATATTTACATTAGCACCTTTGTCTATAAGCATTTTTGCAATATCTACATTACAGTAATTTACTGCATAATGCAGAGGAGTGTAGCCAAAATTACTTTCTGAATTTATATTAGCTCCATTGTCGATCAGGATTCTTACAATCTCTTTATTGCATTGACTTGCAGCATAATGAAGTGCGGTATATCCTAAATTGCTGCTACTATTCAGTTCAGCACCGCTTTCAATCAAAGAAGCGACTAATTCTGTTTGTCCTTTATTGGAAGCGATATGCAGAGGAGTTTCTCCTTCCTCATTCTTTCCATGAACATTCAGAATACTTGCAAAACCAATTTTATCTAAGACTCTTTCTTTTGTCAATGTTTCATATTTCATTTATTTATCCAATCCTTTGTTAATTTCTTTTTGAGGTTTACTGAAAGGTTGTTCGTTTAACAACTCGTATCTGAACCAATAACAATATGTAACAAACAGAAATTTGAAAAGTCAATTCTCTTTTTGTGAGTATACAGTGATTTGCCGGTGATTTTAGTCACTCGTTCGGCAGAGAGGATAATATATATTTGCCTTGATTTAATCTTAAAAGATTCGTATTCTCATTTGAGATAGAGATTATCATTGATTTCTTTCACTTTAGAATGCATTTTCACAAAGAATTACCTCCTATTTGGAAGCAATGTGCTGAAAAAAATGCATTATCGAGAAAAGATTGTAAAAAAATCCCCTACGACGCCAGTCAGAAATTTTACCCCCGCTCATGCCGACCATGCTATGTTTAAAAAATCTATTAAGCAAAATCCACCTTTACAAAGTCTATCCTTCTTTCTTTATAGTTTTTAGCTTAGATGCCTTCCTTATTTTTCAAATGTATTTCATTTTCTTAAATTGGGTAGTGATTTCTGCCGACAGCGAATAGAATACTTAGTTTTTAATCTCGCTAATCGCCAAAATTACAGGAAAAGTCTATCAAAAAAAACATTTTTGTATTTTTTAAATGTCGAAATTGTGGACAAGAATAGGCATTTTTATGATTGTTATTTCATAACGAATTTATGCAAATTTAAATAAAGAGAGAGAACCAAATGGACAGTAAACATATTTCCTTTGAAAATCCATTGTCAAAATTAAATGAACCGGAAGTCGTAGCGACGAAGACGGGTATTTATGAAGAAGCCGTTAAAATGGGCGAAGAACTTATTAGAAAGCCTTTAGCTGGTGGAGGAACAGATCGAATTCTAGTTCAACATTCCAAAGATAGAATGACAGTTTGGGAGAGGATCAAAGTTCTAACCGACAAAGAGCCCAATATTTTTTACCAAAACTGGGGAGCGAATCTAGATGGCGCTTCTTTGGTCACTGGAATACTAAACATCGACGGAAGAGATGTCGCTATCTATGGACATGACTTTACCCTTCGTGCTGGATCGATGGATGCAACTAATGGTAGTAAATTAGCGCGCCTCATCTATATGGCTGGCGAACATGGCATACCACTCATTGGTATGAATGATTCCGCTGGTGCTTTTGTTCCTGCTGGAGTGGGTGGTCTGGATGGATATAGCGAGGCTTTCACTGCTCTTCGCAAAATTTCAGGAAAAGTTCCAAGTGTTATGCTCATGTTTGGGTTTAACGCAGGGGGTGGTTCTTATTTACCCCGTCAGGGATCTTTCATGATTCAATGTGATCAAACCTTCTTTGGTCTAACTGGTCCTGGTGTGGTTAAATCTGTATTAGGCGAAGATATATCAGCTGACGATTTAGGTGGACCGAAAGTTCACGGACAAAGTGGGGTAGTTGATTTAGTTACTCCGGATGAATACGGATCTTTAAAAACTGCTCTTCGTCTTCTTTCTTATCTACCGGATAACAACGGAGTAAACGCTCCTTTCTTTCCAACTTCAGATCCAATTGATCGTTTTACTTACGAAGAAGATATTCTTTTCAAAAAGACATTTAACTCCCCAACAGGAATGAATACTCCGTTTGACATTACCCTCTACCTACAACAGATTTGTGATCATGGTGCTTATTTCGAAGTGCAACCACAAAGAGCGCGTAATATCATTACTGCATTCGGTCGGATTGGCGGACACGTAGTAGCATTTCTTGCAAATAACTCTGCTGTAAGTTCAGGACAAATTGATATTGGAGCTGCTAAAAAGGGAGCTCGCTTTGTTCGTTTTGCAAACCTTTACAATATCCCAATGATTTTCTTGGAAGATACAACGGGTTTCTTACCCGGTCGTGAACAAGAAGCAGGCGGTATTGTGTTAGAAGGTCGTAAGCTTTTGGATTCTATCATTGATCTTCGCACACCACGGATTACACTTATTATCCGTAACGCGTTTGGTGGTGCCTATGCAACATTCAACTCTTATTTCACAGGGGCTGATGTGGTGTATACGCTTCCGACAGCTAGAATTGCCGTTATGGGTCCTGCTGGAAAGGATTACGTATTTAAAGATGAAATAGGAAAGATTAACAAGACCTATGCGGAGTCTATTAAAAAAGGTGCCTCTGAGGCAGAAGCAAAGCATACAAGAGATGCAGAGCTTGCAAAGCTTTCTCATCTTTATGAACAACAATTGATGAATCCAAAGGAAGCACTATCTCTTGGTTCTGTTTCTAGTGTAGTGATTCCAGGAACAAGTAGAAAGGTGTTAGGAAATACTTTAAATTATTTAATGAGTCGATATAAAGCGACACCAATGAGTGGTGTGCAAAGGGAGTTTGAATAATGTTTGATATCCAAGGAAATAAAATTAAATTTCACGAATCTTCTTCCGAGTGGATTCGTTCGTTTGATCTCACAAGTATAAAATGTCTGATCGTTTGTCGTGGTCCGGTTCGTAAAGAAGCAATGGACGTATTTGATGAAATTGGAGTTAAGGAATATGGAATTTTGCTCTCGGAAAAAGATAGCGTTGTCTATCCGATGGCATTTGCCCCTGAGCTTAGAAACTTCCGATTTATCAATAATATACATCGTATTACTGATTATATGGGCTCTGGAAAGGAAGAAAAAGATAGAATTATAAAACAAATCATCGATATCGCTGTTAAAAATGGTTATACTCATATCTTTGCTGGTTATGGTTTTATGGCAGAAGATGCTGAGTTTATCGAAGCGATTGAAACATCCGGTGTTCGTTTTATGGGACCTGCTTCTAGTGTTGCAAAGCAAGCAGGAGCCAAGGATGCGGCAAAGATAATCGCGCGTAAACTCGGAGTATCCGTTACGCCGGGGATTGATAATATCACAGCGCTTACATTAGTTCGTAAAGCAGGCGGCAAAGATGGATTAGCCAAAATTGCAAAAGAAAGCAATCTAAACTTTTCTTACGACAACAATCTATCTGAATCAGAAAATGCTGATAAGCTTTTACAACTTTCCTATGAATCTCATATTGATATTATTACAATCGAAGATTTGCAAAAAGAAGCTGAAATTGAATCAGAGGAAATATGGAAAAAATTTCCTAAGAATCGAATTCGATTCAAATACATCGGTGGCGGTGGCGGAAAAGGACAAAGAATTATTAGCAATAAATCCGAAGCCAAAGCTGCTGTTATGGAAATTTTGGCTGAATCGAAAGTAACAGGCGTTGGTTCTAACAGAAACTTCCTAATCGAATTAAACATCGAAAACACTCGCCACAATGAAATTCAGCTCATTGGTAACGGAGAATGGTCATTAGCCCTTGGTGGACGTGATTGCTCTTTACAAATGCACGAACAAAAACTACTCGAAATTTCTAACACAAGAGAAATGCTAGAACAAGAAATTGCTGCCTCTAAAGATCCAAAGAGAGCCGAAACTCTCAAGGGAGATTTGAAAGTTCTTACAGAAATGGAAGAGCAGTCAGAAAGATTTGGAATGGCTGTAAAATTAGATAGCGTTTCTACCTTTGAATCGATCGTTGAAGGAACCAATCACTTCTTCATGGAAATGAATACTCGTATCCAAGTAGAGCATCGTGTGACTGAGATGGCTTACAAATTAAAGTTTGTAAATCCTTCTAATGCCAACGATTTCTTTATCGTGGAAAGTTTGATAGAGGCTATGGCGATGTTATCCGTTCATGGAAAACGTGTTCCAAAGCCAACGAGAATTTTACGCAATGTATCCGGCGCAGAAGTTCGTATCAACGCGACTAACCAAGCTCTACAACCACACGCGGGTGGACTGATCCAAAACTGGACAAAGGTGAGCGAATTTGAAATTAGAGATGACCAAGGGATTGGAATTCGTAATCCTGATACAGGATCTTTCATCCACTATCGTCTCGCAGGAGCATATGATTCTAATATTGCCCTTCTTGTTAGTTATGGAAATAGTAGAACAGAAAATCTGGAAAGACTTAAACATATTATCAAGATTGCAGAAATGCGCGGAAGCGATTTGCAAACCAATATGCCAGTTCACTACGGACTCATCAATTGGATACTCGGTCATGATGTAATGTTTAAGCCAAACACAAAATTCATGTTATCCTACCTCGCAGGTGTTGGTTCTCTAGCATCTTTCCTACGAGATATTGATATGGATATTCTCTGGCCTGAAGTAGTGAAGCGCACAACAAAAGAAGATCCTGCTTTAGGAAAGGCATTGTCAAGGAAGGTAACACTGATTACCCGCCCGATAAAACTTTTATTTGCTAGTCCGCATTTACTTGCTGGTTGCATTGGATACAATCGACATAGGTCTTGGAAGATCGTTGACGGCAAAGCAGAGTTTACTCGTAATCCGCTTGAAATTCTAAAAGAGTTATACGAATACCTCGATTTAGAGAGAGCAGAAGGAAAAGTTCCATGCGAAGAAATTTGGGATCATGATGAAGCAATCATCGAAGAAGGCTTGGCTTTCTACGCTGACTTAAAGAGAATTTCTGGAAAGAATGAACCTTTTGCGTATTTTGATGATGCTCTTCGCAACAACAAGAATCCAGCTCCAGATAAAATTCCTGCTGATGTTTGGGAAAAGTGTATGGGTTCTCATGCCGGTTTCCAAGTTGGTCTTGATCTTATTAAGATAATTCCAACGATTGGAAAGGCTTCTGGATTTTTTGATATCAGAATGAACGAAACGTTAGACGCTGTAGTTCCTGAACAATTTACTGATCCAGCGAATGTAACTAAGCTCATAAAATTCCTAGCACCTCCTCCAAAAGCGAAGTCAGATGAGATCATAGCTCCGATGGGTGGAATGTTCTATTCTAGAGAAGCTCCGAATTTACCTCCAATGATTAAAGTGGGAGATAGGTTTAGTGTTGGTCAACCATTGTTTATCGTTGAAGTTATGAAGATGTTTAACAAGATCGTTGCCCCATTTAGTGGAACGATTGTGAAAGGCTTCATGGAAGATACAGATGGAAAAATTATTTCAAAAGGTCAACCTATTTTCAAAGTTCAACCGGATGAAGTAATCATAGAAGAAACAGAAGAAGAAATTTACAACAGAAAGAAAAAAGCTACACTCGCGCTTCTTGCGTAGTGTAACGGAGATAAACGTCGTCGTGACGTTGTCATCGTAGAGACGTAGCGCGCTACGTCTCTACGATGATGTCACAACACGCCGCGCTTTCATTATAGAGAGCCCCTAGCAGTAGGGTCGCATATATGCGACCCTACTGCTAGGGGCTCTCTTTTCAATTGACTAACATATAGGAAAACAAAAAACATGAAACATCTATTAACCGCTCTATTATTCACAATCGCCTACACAGGATTAACCGCACAAGAAGTAAAAAAAGATTATCTTTCTTACAATTGGGCACGCTATTCTATAAATAAGTTTTGGTCTACTCGAAGTGAACAACAGGGAGCTGTAACGGCTAACGCGAATAAGTTCAACATGGAGGGCTTTAAACTCTACAAAGCTAAAAAAGATACGGAAGCGATTAAGCAATACGAATTGGCTATTGAAGCCTTACCTAGCGGAGAGATATATTATAATTATGCGAATAGTCTATCCAATGTCAAAAGATATGAGGATGCAATTAAAGCCTATGAAATTGCACTTAAGCTTGATCCTCCTCGTCCAGAGCTTGCTCTTTACAATATTGCTTGCGCTTATAGCCTTATGAATAAGCCGGATAATGCCTATAAGTTTCTAGCAAGTGCAGTAGAGAGAGGGTATAACGCATTTGAATATATCAAAAAAGATTCCGACATGGCAAACTTACGTAAGCAACCAGATTGGGAAACAAAAATCAAATCAATCAAAGCAAAGGCAAATTACGACGAATCTGCACTGAATGGAAAGATTACGGAAGAAGGACCGAGACAGCCAGAATATTTTTACCTCTGTAAATCCGGTGTCGCGCTCACTGTCGGTGGATATCAAATTGATTGTGCGGGAAAAGGATTTGATCGGGGCAAATGGAAATTAGTCAACGGTGATCTAAAAATCGATTTTACGGAAGACTGCTCACCAGAATATGTAGCCACAGCCGCCGAATCGAAAAAAGCAGAGTCAGAGCCAGCCTTTGAAGGTCAATGCCCTGTGGGCAAACCAAAGTTTGTCGCTTGTAAGAAGGTTAATTCGAAAGAATATTATTCCAATAGAAATTTTGCAAGAGAAGAAGTTAGAGCAATGCTTGTTCCTACAAGTGGTGGTGAGTATCCTTCTATGACCTTTGAAAAATTCAAAAATGGCAAAGAGCCAAAACAATGCGATCCAAATTTTAAAGTGCAAGCTTTGAAGGATTATGTAGTAGAGTAATTATTCTTTGCCACAGAGTCACAGAGACACGGAGAATTTTTCATTGTCTTTTCCGAATTATTGCGGTGATTCTGTGGCAATGCTGTTGCACATTACTAATAAGGCTTAGACCGATTTCTTCAATATAATTCTGTTCCTAAAGCCTCTGACACATACTGCCTATTTTCCGCTGATACAGTTAAACCAAGTCTTGCTACGAAAGTTTTTTCAAATTGTTTTTTTATTCATTCGACTCATCCTATCCGTGAACTTCAAATCAAAACTGGAAGCGCTTTTGGTTTCATGGTATGAATGTTTTTTAGTCCCTAAAAAGAAATAATAACAAGAAATGAGCACTAATAATTGTGAGTATTGAGAATTTCTTTTCCTTGCAATTTAAAATATTAATTATTTAAGTATAACGGAAAGATAAAAAAGGTAGGGAATTCCAATGAGCCATTCGCAACAGCTTGATATTAAAATGGTCGAGTCAATTCTTCAATCCAGTTCGATTGAAAATCTTGACATGAAAGAAATTTCAAATCTCTTCCTTGCAGAGAAATCCATTTCCAACTACAGACCGGAATCTATATTTCAAATTGATCCCAGAAACGGAGAATTGATAGTCTACAATTCTTCCCGAGCGACACGTCCAAGTTCTGGTCTCGAAGAAAAATTAGAAATACAAAAAGAAACAGAGCATTGCCATATTTGCTCCGGGAATACTACAGGGATAATGGACATTACCCACATGAGTGAAGGTTTTAGCTTTATTAATAAAAATATGTTTCCTATTTTTTTCCCTTACGAAACCGATTCACAAAATAACTTTGGGACAGTGTCTTTCGGGCTTCATTTTTTACAATGGACTTCTTCTTTTCACAATCGGGATTGGCATAATATTAGTTTGAAAGATGCAAGTATAGTGTTGTCAAGATTAGCCGCTTTAGAAAAAAAACTTCTTTTAGAATCAGGGAATATTATGCCTGAGTCAGTTTCTTCTTCAATCGATAAACAGACTTTTGGATATGTTTCCATTATAAAGAATTATGGTAAGGCTGCCGGCGGATCTTTAGCTCATGGACATCAGCAGATTGTTTCATCCAATATAATGCCGAAGCAGTTTTTTAATAACTGGATTTTCCAGGAAAGACATGGCTCTCCCTTTTCAAAATTTTTATTACAAGAAAATCCAGAAGAACTTGTTGTTAAGGATTACGGCAAGGCTGTGTTAGTCGTTCCGTATTTTATGCGACGTCCCTTTGATATGTTTCTAATTTTAAGAGATACATCTAAGAGATTTTTGCATGAATTAGACAAAGAAGAAGTTGAAATTGTCGCAAACGCATGGCAAGAGGCTACTCGTATTATACTTCTCATTTTAAAGAATCTTAAAAAAGAGGAAGCTTACAACATTGCAGTAAATAATGGTCCCGGTGCTGGTCTTTACATTGAATTTTTACCATTTACTCAATTGATAGGGGGTTATGAAAAAATTGGCCTTTGGGTTTGTCAGGAAAGTCCATTTAAAGCAGCTGAGACTCTTCGCAGTTTTATAGCTGACCTAGAGCCTCTTTGAGTCTTAAGGTAAAATACTATTATCCCTTTAAATAATCATCCACAAGTTCTTTCCATGTTTTCTTTAAGAGAGGATTTCCTTTTAGGGCAGTCTGGATTTTATTTAAATCGAGAACTGAATAAAGTGGTCTCTTTGCAGGAGTTGGATAAGCACTCGATGGAATAGGCTTTACCTTACACTTTGTATCTTTTAAAACATAAGCAGCAAGATCATACCAGGAGCAGTAGTCGGCTGGTCCAAGATGATAAATTCCGCTAAGATTTTTTTCTAAAGAGGCTACAATGAGTTGCGACAAATATGGAGTAGACGTTGGTCTACCGATTTGGTCACTTACAACATTTAATTCTGATTTTTCTGCGGAAAGTTTAAGCATGGTGTCTACAAAATTTTTCCCGCTCTTTCCAATCAACCACTGAACTCTTAGAATTAGATAATCCAATCCTTCCGTTGAAAGAATATTTTGTTCTCCTTTTAATTTGCCTTCACCATATTTATTTATAGGAGCTGGATTCCAGTCCTCAGGAATTGGCTCTTTAAAATCTCCAGAGAAAATATAGTCGGTCGAGAAATGAACAAGTTTGATTTTATTATTGGCAGATGCTTCCGATAGATATTTAAGCGCTGTTCCATTTATTTCATAGGAAATTTTCTCGGTTTCGCATTTATCTACTGCAGTGTATGCTGCACAGTTGATTAAAACATCGGGTTTCAGAGCTGCCAACTTTCCATGAACAGCTTTTTCATTGCAAATGTCTAGCTCATCTAAATCAATAGAAGTAATCTTACAATTTTCCTTTTCCAATTCTTTTTTTAAATCAGTGGCTAACATACCGTTGCCGCCTGTGATTAAAATATGTTGCTCTTTTAAATCCATAGATTACCTGCTTTGTATTGATTGAAACTTATAAATTGTTTGGGAAAATGAAAAACGTAATTTATCTTTGGAAGTTTGGCAATGCCTTCAATTGCATCGAGGTTCAAGCTTCCGTAAATATGCGGAAACATAGAGCTTTGCTTCAATGGAGAATTTTCTTTTCCACTCAATGGAATCGTTGATTCGAATATTACTCTTGCCATTAGTTTTTTAAGACGAATTTTTAAGACCAAAACATTCTTCTCCTTTGAAAAAAAATCGTTTGCAATTAAAATTGTTAAATCTTCCCCATTGGTGCAGTGAATAAATCCCTCTTGCAAAAAAAATAGTGGAGTATACATATTATCCCGTGTCTGATTCAGAAATTCCGACTCTAATACAAGATGATAAATGAAATCAGGATTATTTTGCTCTTGTTCTTTCATTTTTTTAAGCAATCTAGAACTTGCAAAACGATCTCTTTTGAAACATTTGCATTTACACTGATGCGAAGTCTAGATTCTTTCACAGTAGGAGGGCGGATAGCTCTAATGTCAAATCCTTTCTCTTGTAAAAAACTAGCAGTTTGCATTGCCAAAGCCTCTTCGTATAGAACGACGGGAACGATTTGAGACTCAGAGGAAAGTGTTTCTATCCCAATTCCTTTTAGTCCATTTCGTAGAAGGTTCGCATTTTCTAAAATACTAGCTCGCTCTATTTCCATTTCGATCGCTAGATCAATCGAAGTATCAAGGGCATAGGCGATGGCAGGAATTGGTGCAGTAGAAAAAATAAAAGTTCTCATTGTATTGATTAGGTATTCTTTATAAAGGTGAGAAGTTGCGATGAAGGAACCTTCTAAACCGAGAGATTTTCCGCCGGTATAAACTCTAAAGTCAATGTCGGATAATTCATATTTGCCGTTTAGCGGTTGGCAAGCCATTCCAGCTCCTTCTTTTCCAAATACACCTAGCGCATGAGCTTCGTCTAATATCAGACAGGCATTGAATTCTTTTTTTAATCGAATTAATTCTGTAACGTCAGCCAAATCTCCATCCATACTAAATACTGTCTCTGAAACAATTATCTTCCGTGAGTTTGTATCTGATTTTTCCAAAAGTTCTCGGAGATGATTCATGTCTTTATGACGAAAGTATTTTTTCACAGCACCAGAAATTCTAATTCCATCCAGAATGGAAGCATGATTGAGTCTATCTGTAAAAATTATTGTACGTGGATCGGAAAGCGTATCAAGTAATCCAAGATTAGCCGCAAAACCATTCGAGAGAAATAGTGAAGTCTCGGATCCAACCCAAGCGGCAAACTTTGATTCAACCCTTTCAAAAATATCTCTGTGCCCACGAATAAGTCTAGAGGCTCCTGAACCAGCTCCATAGATTTCAATTCCTGCGATGAGAGCGTTTTTGACTTTTGAATTTTGAGAGAGACAGAGATAATCATTCGAAGACAAATCTATTCCGTTCGGAAGTCTGAGACTTCGAAATCTGTTCTTAGAGAGAATCAAATCCAATTCTTTTTTTATAAAATCCGGGAAAGAGTTCATGCATTTATAGCTTATCTATCCATTATTTTTTACATGATAGAAAATTCTACTAGGTTTTTGAAGGTTGAACGTTGTTGATTAGAATTGAAAGCGTAATCCAAGTTCAAGTTGAGAAGAATGATTTAATTGATTTGGCGTAAAATAGCTATTAGCCGTTGTGACCGGAGAAATCTTAGTGTAGAAGCGAATGGTCGTTGAGTTCGCGGAAAGATCTGTCGAAGTTTTCCAGAGAAGTGCATCGAAAATATTTAGAGTATACATTGCCGCAAGAAAAATGGAAGCTTGATAAGTTTCTGTTGCCGTTCCCTGTGCTCTATGGAATTGATTTTCACTGGCTATATAACCATAGATTAACCCAAAGTCTTGTCCCTCAACTACTTGATAGAGTAAGCCGCGAAGAACGAGTTGGTTGTATTTTTGTTTTTCTGAATGAAATGTGTCGAGGCTTGCTTTGTATTGGGCTGCTCCTAGTATAATTCCTACATTAAAGAAAAGGGCTGAAAAATAATGCTCTTTGTTGACTTGTCCCCAGCCAGGAAGAATGGCTGACTTTGCGGCTTGCTTCCAATAGGGGTAATTAGAAGTCCTTGCAGTGGGAGTTACAGGTATATCAGGAGTAACCTCAGGGTTCGAAGGAGTTACGATTGGAATAGATTCGTTTTTTAATTCAAAGAAATTATTTAGAACTAGAATTTTCTTTCTTGGATTTTCAAGCGTTAAATCATAATTACCCACTCTCGTTTTATCATTGTCAATGATTACTTCAAAGATTCCTTTCTTAAGCTTTACACTAATAAAGGTCACAGTTTCAGTCTCATTCTTTAGAATAAGACGTGTATCCTTATAAAAATTCTTTCCTTCGATCAGTATTTTAGTTTGCGGTTCTACCTTGCTTCCAATATTATTTCTATCACTCGTAACTTCTGGTGAGAGGGATTTGGAGATAATAAAGGGAAACCACTCGGAATAGGAAGAAATTTTTCCAAACTTATTATAAGTTCCTACACGATGAGAATACTTTCCAGGATCTAGATTTAATTTGCGAGAAGTCTCCTTTGTATCTATTTCATCTATAATTTCATCTGAGTCATTTTTTATTTGTAGCTGGTAACTACTTGCGTTTGGAATTGGCTCCCAGATGATTACAGGATTTTCTTGGTCAACTGACTCTTGTGAAAGTAGTGACATAGAAAAGAGAAACAGTAGGAGTAGGGGATAGATTTTATTCCACATACATTTTCTTCGGAGTTTTAATTTCCGGACTACCGGGCTTTGAAGAAAGATAAATTTTAAAAGGAATGCTAATTTTTTTGCTTTTGTGAATTTCTCCTTCACTTTCGGAAGATTCCTGTAGCGTCCAAATGAAATTACCCTCATCTAATTTACTTAGGTCTTTTAAAAGGTAGGATGAATTCTTTGTCTTCGCTTTTACGATAAGTGTTCTATTGCCAGAATTTGTGCGATATAATTCAAAGATATAACGATTTGTTTTGTCATTCTTTTCCCATTTGAATTTCAATGCATCTAGAGGTGTCATATCGACGCTTTCATTCTTCGATGGAAAAATCGGTGTTAGCTCTTGCTCGGCTTCGATTTGAAGAGAGTAGGTAGCACTCTTTGAAAGCACTGCATCGTCTTGTCCCAAAGAAGAGACTCGCCAGTAAAATTTTCCTTCCCTGGGAAGTGAGTAAGTTTGTGAAAACTCTTCTGTTTTAATGCTTTGCATTTTCTCACTAAAATCAGCTTTACTCGAAACTTCAAATAAGAAAGAAGATTTATACGAAGGTCTTTTCCATCGAAATGAAATGGGATTCTCTTTCATATCTAAATTTGCATTATTAGATGGGGCTAATAACTCTAAGACTTGATTTTCTAATATAGAAAATTTCCTCGATTCAGACACTGGCGTTTTTATGCCACCAGAGCTAATGCCGATTACCCTCCAGAAGTAATTACCCAGTTCTAGCTTTTTAGTCATTTGGAATTGGTTTGAGTCCATTGTTTCTTCTGAAACCATTTTTGAAAAATTAGAACTTGATGCAATTTGAAAAAGGTATTTGCTTATATCGGGAGAGTCCTTAGCTTGAAAGTAAATTCCGGACTTAGTTAAAGCAACACTATTAAATTCCTGTCCATTCAAAGGTGTGATTAATTGAGGTGGCTCTAACTCTATTTTCTTTTCAATCGAAAAAGAAATTGATTTCGAAGTCTCCTGTTTGAATTCTTCTCGCTCAGGCTCAGTAACAAGTCTCGCGTAGTATTTGCCAGCCTCGAGTCCATCTACTCCAATAGAAGTTTGCTTTGTATTTAGAGATTTTATAGTCTGGGAAAAATTACTTGTATTGCTTATTTCTAATTTGTAATTTCGGGCAGTTTCTAATTTTTTCCAGGAGAAAGAAATAATTGGAGCAGTAGTAGTGAATTTGAAAGTTTGCTTATTTTCTGGAGAGAGAATTACCGGGGGCGAAACGCTGTAAACCGTTAATTTACGAAAGGAACTGAATTCTCGATTGGACTTTTTCTTTGCTTTACCTTTTTCAGAAGAGATTCTCCAGTAATAATTTCCCTGCGGTAGATTGGCAGTAAAAGCATCATTATCTACTTTGAAAATTTTATATATACTTTGGAAGCGAGAGTCAAAAGCAAGTTCTAGATTTAAGTTGTTAGCATTGTTTGTTGTCCATGAAAAATTTACAGGAATCAAATCGGATTTATCTGAAACAATACTTTGGTCGGGTGGACTTTGCAGAGTAAGGTTTACTTCAGCAATTTCAATTTCCGCTTTGTTTAATTTTGCGGATTCATTTTCTTTTAATTCTTTTTCTTGTTTGCCATTTTTAAGTTTGGCTGTTCCTTTATTTACTTGAAAGGATAATTCCTCTTTGCCTTTCTTTTCAAGAGTTAGCTCGGAGTTTTTAACTTCTACCGTGGTCTGCCCTGATTTGATTTTAACAACCGTAGGATTTCCACCTTCTTCTTTTTTGGCAAGAGACATGGAACCATACGCGAAGTTTAAGTTGATATCTCCTTCGGATATATCTAAATAAATCATGCTGTTCTCGTTGATATTAATTTTGGTTTTATCTTTTAAAGTAAGAACGGCGTCAGAAAAATCTCCCGAACGAATTGTATCTTTATTTCGAATGATTAAACCTGAATCAATTTTTTCCCATATTACATCGGAGTCATACTTTCTCTCTATGGTTTGGTGTTTGAAAGTTAAAACTCCAATGACTTCATTGTCATTCCCACTTGCTCCCGCATTGATATTTTTATATAGAAAAAACGAGGTGATAAAAATAATAAAGAGCAAAATAAGGATTATCCAGTAAGATCTATCGTTTTTCTTTTTCATAATTATTTATGCGTTCTTGTATAGACGCCGTCCCATGTTCTATCTGGAGGATTCGCTTTATAGAACTCACATCGTTCGATGAGTTGCTTACAAGCCTTATCCTTGACACCTTTTACATTTTCTGACTTTCCTAGAAGTAAAATGGAATTAGCCCAATCGGCTTTCAGATAACGCCGAAAAGCCTCTTCATAAAGTTCAGTTGCTTCTTTGATATTGTCAGCTACATCTGATTTTGTCGAGATTAATTCATAGAGTTTTACAGGCTCGTTTTTTCCTTTTACTCGCACCAAATCCAATTCCCTGGTAAACATCTCAGAATCAATTTGCGTTTTTACAGATTCTGATATTAAGATATTTACACCGTAGTCTTTAGCCGCTGCTTCGAGTCTCGCCGCCAAATTGACAGTATCCCCCATCATAGTATAAGAGCCCATTGCATCGGTTCCCATGAAGCCAACTTTTGCAAGTCCAGTATTGAGTCCGATACGTATATCCATTTCTTGTGCTTCCTTGTTGTATAAATCCTTCCTGACCCAATATTCCCGCAAGTCCGCTAATTTCCTTATCATTTCGAGAGAAGCACGCGATGCTTTAAGATAATGCTCGTTAACCGCAACTGGTGCTCCAAAGATTCCTACGATTGCATCCCCGATGTATTTATCTAATACCCCGTTGTGCGCTTTTAAAATCAAAGTCATGGCGGAGAGATATTCGTTCAGTAGTCCTGCCAATTCTATAGAGGTGAGTTGCTCGCTAATGGTAGAAAATCCTGCAACGTCTGAGAAGAAAGCTGTGATTGTTTTTTCATCACCCCGCTTTAGAGCAGCTAAGTCTCGCATACCTTCCGAAACCACAACCGGGTCAATCATACTTCCTAACATACTTTTTACTTTTTCTCTTTCTTCCAACCCCTTTGCCATTGTCTTAAAGTAATCGGTGAGTATTCCCACTTCATCGTTTGTAGTGCGGCTAATGTCTAATTGAAATATACCCTTTGAAATCTTAATTGTCTCGTCTAAGAGTTTTAGAACTGGATTCGAAATTGTTTTTGCAAACAAGAATACAATGATAAGAGATATGCAAAGAGAAATTATCATGATATAGATATTTCTTTCTTGAATTTGATAGACTGCTTTGAATGCGATTCCTTCTTCAACTACTGAAATAATTCCAGCGTTAGCGAAGCCTAGTTTTTTAAAGGAGCCAAGGTATTTTTTTTTGTCACTGTCTTCGAATGATTCCAAACCGTTATTTGCCTGACTTGTAAGCATGGACCGAACAATTGGAGTTGTCATCAAATTCTTTGCGGCTAATACCAAACTCATATCGGAGTGAGCGAGAACTATTCCTTCTTCATTTACCATATAGGTAGAATTGATTCCCGTTTTTTTAAAGGCATCAAGTATTTTTTCTAATTTTAAAAGGATTACTAGCACATACTCAGATTTTTCCCCTTCTTCGATGGGAATACTAATACAAATCGTTGCTTCCTGCGATCCAGGGCTAGTATTAAGAATGCGAGGAACACCATCGAAAGATTTTAGGAAATAAGATAGATTTCTATTTACCGGACTAACGATATCATCCTCAGAAAGAGAAACTTTTTTTAAATATTCTTGATTGAAGACACTGTCTACTGTCTCCATCGAGCCTTCCGTTTTCCGATACACTCCGAGATAGATAAAACTATTGTCGTTTTTAAAATATTGATCGATGAAAAATTTCTTTTGTGCTTTGCTTTTGAATTCCTGTTTTAAAGTGAGGGCAAGAATTTTTGCTTTGTTAATTTCCGCTACTAAATCTGTGACTACCTTTGAATTTACGATTCGAACTAATTCTAAGTTATTTTCTTGAATTCTTTTTTTATTATCATCTTTAAAGAAATAAGTGGCAAGCGCAATGATTACAGAAACGGTAGTCGCAATTACAAGAGAAATAACAAGCATCATCTTTAACTGGAGAGAGTATTTAGCTTTTGCATTTGGCTTATCGCGATTAGCCTCATCTTGCACAGGATTAGAGCTTTCGGAAGAAACAGATTTTGTTTTTAAAGCTTCCATTTTTGAAAGCACGCCTTCTTTTACTACTTGCACTTTTGCAAGAGTAGCATTCTTAAATGTTTCTGCTTTTAAATCGACTGGCTTGGATTTATCCTCAATTTCGCTAGGTGTATCTGACTCTGATTCTTTTTGTAATGAATCAGTAGTTGTTTCTTCTAGAGGTATGGGTAATGCATGTTTAATTTCAGTTATGCTTGTGTTTGCATCTAAAATTGGAATGGCATCCATTGTTTCTTGTGCAACAAACTTGATTCGATTTTGCTCTTCTTTCCTTTTTTCCATAATTACCGATTACTTTAATTTTGGGCGCAAATATAGCAAACGAATCTAAACCTGTCAAGAAATTTTCTTTTCCTTGTGTAATCTAATTGAAACTAATATAAAAATGTTTCCAGTCTTAAAGATTTACGCAGATTTAACGAGAAATATATTGAAAAAGTGTTGAATTTTGAAAATAAGTATCAAAGGTAATTGTTTAGTAAGATGCTAAGGAATATGCTAAAAATATCGATGATATTTATATTTGTGAAACAGTATCAGAGGAGGTTTTGATGAAAAGATTACTTTTTTTGTTTATTATACTTGTTAGTTTTATGGAGAACGCGTGTAAACCGACTCTTTCTCGCTCTTACATTTCTTTTTTTGTATTGCTCACAAAAAACAATGTTAATAATGCTTTAGCTTCAACATCTACTTCCTCAACTACGACAACCGTGCCACCAACAGGTACTCTTACTTACCCGAATTCCAATTACATTTTTTATTTAAATAAGGGCATAATAGTAATTAACCCAATTACGACAGGAGCGATTACTTCCTATTCAATTAACCCAATTCTTCCGGCAGGATTGATTTTCGATTCGATCACAGGACAAATTTCAGGAACACCTACAGTTCTATCTTCAATTATTTCTTATACGGTTACTGGAAATTTTGCTAGCGGCATAACAACATTTACCTTTAGTATTAGCATAGTTGATATTCCTCCTACTTCTCTTACGTATACAGGAAGTCCTTATAGCTTTCCTGATTTTATTCCAATTGCAACAATAATACCAACCATTTCAGGGAATCTTACATCTTGTATTTCGAATCCTACTTTGCCAACAGGGCTTTCTATCAATAACTTGTGCGAGATTTCTGGGACTCCAACCGTCGCACAGGTAAGCGCTTCCTATACAATCATTGCGACTAACGGTGGTGGAAGCACTTCGGCAACAATATCGATTTCTGTTACAACAGTGAACCGCAAAATCTATGTAACTAGTGCCGGATATTCACCTGGCGTTCAATTTACTTCTCCAGCTACAGCGGATACTCTTTGTAATTCGGATGCTGGAAAGCCAGCAGGTGGAGGAACTTATAAAGCAATGATTTCAGGACCTACACGGATTGCCTGCCTTTTACCAAATTGTCCGGGTGGTGGATCAGAACATACAAGCTGGGTGTTTCTGCCAAATACATCTTATTTTCAAACCGACGGAGTGACTTTGATAGGAACTACCAATGCGAATGCACTCTTACCATCTACGTTTGTAAATCAAGCTACAGCCCATTCTAAGTATTGGACTGGGTTAAATAATGATTGGACTAACGCGGCTATGAATTGTGCAGGCTGGTCAAATACAGGAAGTAGCACTTGTGGAGGGCAAAATCCAAATAATAATGTAAGTAACTTTACTGATATTTGGGGTGTAGTTGCATGCGCTGCGGCACAACAACTTCTTTGTGTGCAGCAGTAAATCAGGATTAGACGCTTTAAACTTTACCGTTAGGCGTAATGATAAAGCGAATTGGATTTCCTTTTCTATGATGTAAGTCTTCAATGCAGTTATTTACATCTTCTAAGGGATGATGAGATGTAATGGAAGTGGATAAGTCCAATTTTCCGCTCAAATAGAGATCGATCAATTCAGGAATAGTACGCGAATCACAACCGAGAGATCCTGTTATGGAAATTTGTTTATTGATTAACATAAATGGAAATCCAACTTTGAAAGCGTGTTTACTAATTCCTGCCATGACCATTCTTCCACCGGAATTCATTGCTCGAATAGAGTCTTCAAAATTCGAATAATGACCTGAAAAATCAAGCATCAAATCTACTCCACCGGTTAATTCCTGTAAGGTTTTACCTGAATTTTTAACGGTTCGAAGATCAACTGCTTCATCTGCTTTGTATCGCCCTGCGTTGTCGAGGGCACCTCTGTCAATATCGAGTGCAATTACTTTACTTGCCCCAAGGGCACGCGCGAGGATAACAGCATGTATCCCGAGACCACCACAACCGTAGACTGCAACTACATCTCCCTGCTGAATTTTCCCTACGAATTTCAGCGCATGATAAGGAGTTGATACTGCATCGGCGAGGATTGCTCCTTGATCGAAGGGGATTTGGTCGGGGAGAATCGTGAGATGCCGCTCATCGATATGCACTTGCTCTGCAAAGGCTCCGTTCATCGCATAGCCCAGAACCTCAACAGACGCGCAAAGGTTGTGGCGACCGTTTAGGCAATGCTGACATTTGCCGCAACCCAGACCTGAGGCTAATACGACTCTGTCTCCCTTTTTAAACTTCGTAACCTTTTCTCCAACTTCGCGCACTACACCAGCGGCTTCATGACCTAGAATAGTAGGGTAGTGCTTCAATCGAACTTGCTTGTGGATTGTCATATGAATGTCAGAGCCACAGACCCCACAACACTTAATGTCTACTTTTACATCGTTTGGTTTTAAATCGGGAAGAGTTACGTCTTCGATTTTTAAATGTGACTCATTTTGATACAATATGCCTGCTTTCATTGGTTACTCCCTATTATTCTCGATTCTTTATTTTAAATTTTTTAATCTTTCATCATCCGGTCGCGCTTTTAAGCAGGCATCTAAAATTGCTGTTGCTCTTTTTGTTTTACCAGCCGCACGGTATGATTTAATTAAAGCTATTAAGTTGGGGATATTATTTGACTCTCTTAATCGAATTCTTTCCCCTAGATCAATCGCTTTCTTGAAGTTTCCCTTTTCATAATACACAAGGGAAAGGTCATAGATAAAGTTTGTCAAATGCGGATAATGATTAATTACCTCTTCTCCAATCTCAATACAGTCATTCAATCGATTTTTCTCTTTATGATCTTCGAACAAATTAAGCTTGGTTTCCAATTTTTCATGGTCTGCATTCATTCCTAGAAAACGAATTTTCATCAATGAAAGGTCATCCATTAAATTCCCTGTTTTTAAGAGGATTTGGTAAGCTTTATTTATATCTCCTTCTGCGCTTTCGATGTAAGATAAAAATAATTTCTCATCATCGTTGATAACATGATTATTATGAGAATCAGTCCCTAGAATAATATCATCTCTCCCATCAGATCCCAAAAAAATAATATCATTTGTTTTTAGGGAAAAAATCTGAACTGAAATATTACCCTGCTGAATCGGTGATCCAAGCTTTCTATAAAGAATTCGATTTTCTATAAAACTAACAACTCCATCTCTATACAAAACAATGTCGGGATGTTCCGAATTGATAAAATACATAGTGCCAGTTTGTTCATCAATTAATCCGAAGACAGCTGACATCAGCATTGAACCATCAAAACTTTCAAATGCTTTGTGCATTTCTATAAATGCATTTTTTAACCATCTCTCTGGATATACATTTCGAGCAATCGGCATCGAGATACTTCTCTGTAGAATTGATTTGAATATTGTGCCGAGTACGAGTACGCCGCCGGCTCCTTGAATTGATTTTCCCATCGCATCTCCATTTAGAAATACAATATAATTCTTTCCTTCTAGCTTAATATTGTCAGAAATATTTATATCTCCTCCTAGTTCATGCTCTTTGTTGCGAAATTGAAATGTCTTCTTTTGTTTTACAAGAGATTCTATCTTGACAGTTTCGCTTGATGATTGGTTTTTCGCTAGAGGTTCAATCAAAAGTTTATTTAAAAAATAATCACCATCCTGATGTTCCTTCAACTTTTTAACTTGTTTAAGAGTTTCATTCAATTCTTGTGTTCTTTCTATTACTTTATCTTCCAATTCTAGAAGCATTTTTTTTAAATCTACTTGCATACTCTTTAACAATCGCACAACAAAATTATAACAAAAAATCATAGTAAATAAAAATAGTATTTTTTTGATTTCAACATTTAAATCAATTGTATTCCTATCTGTAATCATAATTTTATTGTCTAAAAGATAAGGTGAACCCCATTTAATAGCTAACGGAATACTTATACCATAAACAATAGAGCTAAGTCCCCCGATTATCGTAACAAATTTTGCACTATATAAAAAGCCGGAATAGATTGCTAAAAATATATAAATACAATAGAAGATACCTTCATAAACAGGTCGACTCGAATCATTGGGTGCATTGGTAATTATCCCTAGGTAATAAAATACAGTGATAATTATGAGGTCTAAGTAAATGACGTTGTATACCCATTGTTTAGGGATTTCGTTACGTTTTTTGAGACTGAAAACTAAGAAAAGATTAAAAGAAAAATAGAGGGCTGTTCCGATTAGATAGAAAATGGTATCCGGCTTACCAAAGGTAGCCAGAGATGCTAGTAAAAAAACTAGAGACAATCCGTATCGAATCTTAATTATGTATTGAATACCTCTTTTTAGATATTCTCTATCAAATTGTTCTAAAACTGCATTTTTGGATTCCATACTTTACCTCTAATTAATCTTTATAGGAATTGAATAGACTTGCTCAATTATGCTTTCGAAACTATGCCAACATGAGTTTCCGTCAAGATGTTTTAGGTGTTCTTTACTTACGCATCAGCGGCTAATGGGATGTAAACTGAATAATATTTTCATAGAACGAGTAAAGTTTAATCAATTTTTTTAGGTAAAAAATGAGTCTGATTGCGACCTTGTTCTTTGGCTAAATAGAGAGCCTTATCGGCAAGATGAATTATTTCATCGATTGATTCTGAACTAGGGATCAAGCAAACACAACCAATGCTTACTGTATAATTGAAATCAGGATTTATATCATAAAGTATTTTACTCTCTGAAAGTGATTTATGAATTCTTTCTGTTACAATAGTCGTAGCATCACTAGTAATATGAGAAAGTAAAACAGCAAATTCTTCTCCACCCATACGACAAAAAAGATCGTAAGGACGAATAGAATTTTGAACGTTATGCGCGAAATCTATGAGAACCTTGTCTCCTGCTGAATGTCCATAACGATCATTGATTTTTTTAAAATAGTCAAGATCTAACATTAGAATAGAGAGAGGTTTTTTTAGTCTTTGACTCAATGCGATCTTAGATGGAATTTGCTCTAAAAAAGAGCGTCTATTCAAAATCCCGGTCAAGGAATCCTTGGATGCTAATTCGATTAACTTATTATCAGTATTTTCTTTTGAAAGAAGTAAAAATCCAAAACTACCAAAAAGCGTTAGACTAAAGGCGGAGAAAAAAGTCAAAGCCTGATTATTGTTTGAAGTAAATAAATTGAAATTTAGATTGTTCATGCCCCAAATAAATCTCCAAACCAATGATCCAAGAAATATCATGTTTATAAGTAAAATCAATCGGACAAGTAAACTGTAATTGGAAACATGAAAAAGTAATCGAACAATTGGATATATTGTTATTAGAAAAGATAGTAAAGAAAAAGTTGCCACTCGAATTCCAGGATAATTAAAGACAAATGTAATCAAATTAAACAGGAAAACTAAAATAAAAATGAGAGTTAATAAATACTTGTATGCTTGTGAAGACAGTTGATTCATTATTTTAAGGAAAGAAAAAGCATCAAATGCAAAACCAATCAATAACAATGAATTAGCTAGATTTATTGAAAGAATTTCCGGAGAATGCCCTTGTAAAAATAATAATGTCCATGCTAAACTTTGGAAGCAACGAGCAAATAGGAAGTATTTAATACTTTGAAAAGATTCTGTATTCGATTTGAAATAAGCAAGTGCCAATATGATTATAATAAAATTAGTTGAAGCTAATAATAAAATAATTGTTCTTATATCTAGTTGTATTTGTAGCACAATTTATCTTTCCTTTTTCTAAAAACTTTTTTACAATAATTATACAACCCTCTACTATAATAAAAAAGATTCTAAGAAAGACAAGTAGATTATTATTTATTGTGTTCGAAAGACTAATCTATGTTCGCCGCTAAACTATCCTGAATCTACTTTTAGATATAGATGATAATTCTCTCCCATTCTTTCCTACAAATGAAAAGTTTAAAGCAAAAATGGACTCCGTTTCTTTTATGATGAGATGTTTTGAATGAAACGGGGTAAAATTTATCCTGTCTAAAAAAATTATTCCTTTTAATGCACACTGTAATAGTTTAGACATTGTGACGCTTACTATTTTATACCTTAAATTCAAATCATTATTTTCAAATGTAGCTTTGAAATCTTTGGAAGAGGATGTTCGCAGTTTACAGATTCGAAGACTATTGCAATTATTTTGGATTGTAGAGTTGATGTTTGGCATTTCCATACTTTTCAGTCTTGAGGGACAGAACTTAGGTGAAATCATAGGTAAATGTGTAGCAACCATAACACTCCCCTTAGTCTATTTTCTAATTAAACGTAACAAAATTGAATTGGCTTCTTCTATTTTACTATGGATACTAACGTTTAATTTTACCTATTTTGTTTGGATAGATGCTGGATTAAGAGATGCAGGACTTGTTGCATTCTCTGGAATTCTTATTTTTGCTGCGGTTCTAGGTTCCAAAATTAACTTTTTGCTAATTTTATTTTATACTCTTTCCTATATAGGATTTATGGGTTATGCTAGTATTTCTGGGTGGCATATTCACTTCATTCGACCAATTGATTTTTCAGTCATAGTCGATACCATCCTACTCTTCAGCGCTATTGGTCTTAGTATATGGTTTTTAATCAATGATTTGACTGTATTAATTACGAAAGTGATCAATGAGAATATAAAAGTTAAAAATTCAAATCGGATCATAGAACATATGGTAAATCATGACTTCCTCACGAACTTACCGAATCGAAATCTCGCAAAGGATAATTTTGAAAAAGCCTATGAGAATGCAAAACTGCACGATGAAAAGATAGCTTTAGTATATCTTGATCTGGATAATTTTTACACGATTAATGATTCTCTTGGTCATATTATTGGAGACGAATTAATTAGATTATTCTCGGATCGATTGATGGAAGTGATTGGCGGTGCCGGAACACTTTGTCGATTGGGTGGCGATGATTTTTTAATTGTCTTAAATTCAAAATTGAATCTTGACATCGTATCAGAAAAAGTCATAGAAATAATGGATTCAATGAAAAAACCTTTTAACTTAAACTCATTAGAATATGTATCCACTTGTTCTATTGGCATTGCCATCTCCCCTGACAATGACAATAATTTCGAGTCACTACTTAGAAAAGCAAATCTAGCTTTGGATCATGCAAAATCTGCAGCGAAGAATCGTTTTGTTTTCTATAACACAGAAATGAATGTTAATACACAGGAACAATTAAATCTTTTATTACAACTCAGGACCGCCATTCAAAATAATGAATTCTATCTTTGCTACCAACCAAAAGTTTCGTTTTGTGACAATTCATTAGAAGGATTTGAAGCATTACTTCGTTGGAAACATTCAAAGCGAGGCATAGTGTCTCCATTATCATTTATACCAATCGCTGAGAGCTTTGGATTGATTGTAGAAATTGGTGAATGGGTATTGCAAGAAGCCTGTAAGCAATGCAAAATATGGCATGAGCTTGGATATGATAAATTAACGATAGCCGTGAATGTGTCAGCCATTCAATTTAAAAGAGGAAATATTGAAGAAGTTATTTTAAATGCTTTGAAAGTATCCGGATTAAAACCAGAATTTTTAGAGATCGAGATGACTGAATCAATATTAATTGATGACTCTAATATATTAATAGATACTCTTTTTCAATTAAGGAAATTGGGAATAAAATTTTCCATTGATGATTTCGGAACTGGATATTCCAATTTAGGCTATTTAAAAAAATTTCAAGTAGAAGTATTGAAAATTGATCAGTCGTTTATTCGAAACATGAACAATAGTCTTCAAGATGAAGCGTTAGTAAAAGCAATCCTTCAAATGGCTTCAAGTATGGGAATTAAAACTGTCGCGGAAGGAGTAGAAGAAAATCATACTAGAATTAAACTTAAAGATTTGAATTGTGACTATGGACAAGGATACTACTGGTCAAAACCAATGCTGCCACCAGAATCAATAATGTATATTAAAAATCAAAGATGACTTAAATGTCTAGTCGTATTTGTAGCACAATTTATATTACCTTTTTCTAAAAAAACCAGTAGATTATTATTTTCTAGCATAATCAACTTGCTATCGCTATTTAAATTTTATTCCCCTGTTCCAAATCTTGGATTTGTGATTCTCAATTTTTCGCTCAGAGATTCTTTTACTAAACTCCAGAGCTCACTATCTTCGTTAGCAATTTTCTTCCTGCGGATATAGTCTGTTAGCTTTTCATTTAGAGAAAGGCAAAGTTCCATTTTAGCTAGATAATTTTTTTCTTCTGTATGCGTTGTCACAAATGAAATAGAATTTTCTCGTAAAAAATTGGAGACTCTTTCGATTTCTTTGTCTAAAAATATTTCGCCGTATTTAATTTCTCTTCCAATGACTCCCAGCATATTCCAACTAACCAGCGTCTTATAAGATAGAGCATCGTTGTCTTTTAATGCAGGCAATATTTCTTTTATAATTAAATCCTGAATTGCTTCTAGTAATACATTTGCATCCGGTCTATCTTGCATCTTCAATTAACCTCATTGCTTCAAATTCCATTTCACAGGTTCTTCTGCCAATGGCTGCGAGTTCAATTCCTTTATCTGCTCCACTTAAATGCCTTTCTGCTTGTTGGGCTGACCCTAGTGCCCAGCGGATATTTCCCATTATCTCCCAATAGGTTACCTTTTTGGTATCAACTGGAATACCCGAATATTTTTCATAAAGAGAATAAAACTCTTTTCTATCGGCAAAGCCGCCGGCTTCTTTGTTTAGTTTACCAAATCTCCAGTCTCTCATACAAAGCCAGGCAATGTCTTCATGTCTATCACCCCAGTGAGCAAATTCCCAGTCCACGATTCCCTGAAGACCATCAGCGGATACCATGAAGTTGCCGGTTCTAAAGTCTCCATGCACTAAAACTTCTGTGTCGGTTTCGGCTGCATTTTTTTCTAGCCAGTTTAGAATCAATTCCATCGCGGGATGCGGTTCCTTCAGTTTAACTACTTGTTCTCTTAATTCTCCAACAGCATCAAAGGCAATTGAATTTGGATTTCTTCCTGAATGACGCGTTAGGTTTTTTTTGAGTTCAAGGTCAGTGCAGCTATCGGGTGTTATCCTGTGAATCTTCGCGAGATTGTCAGCAAGTTCTTCTGTAAACGACTTTCGAATTTTGTTAAGGGAAGGATCTTTTACGATATAACGACCTGTCGCCTTGCCTGAAATTCGCTCCATAAAATAAAATGGATTTCCAATCACGTCTGTATTGGTTTCGAGCCAATAGGGTTTTGGTGTTTTTACACCTGCCTTCGAAGTTAATTCGCAGACTTTGAACTCATCAATTCTAGAAAGGCTTGCTAATAGAGAAGCTCCTTTATCTGTTCGAAAGACTAATCTATGTTCACCGCTAAACTCTCCTGAATCTATATTTAGATCTAGAAGATAATTGTCCTGGCAGGCTCCACCGCTAAGAGGTATCATGTCGGTTACATTTGCTTTGCCGGAGAGTCTGTTTGTTAGATACGATTCTAATCTTTTTTTGAGATCTTCTTTTGTCAGTGCCATGTTTTTAGAACAATCCTATTTTTCTAGCCAGTGAACTAATTTTGAATACACTTCTTTGTTCACATGTTTATATAAAAATAAATCAGCGTGATCGTAGTCGATGCAATGACCATTAGCCTCACTTGCTTCGTAGAGTCTATTCGAGCTATCCATTTTGGCGTTGTTTTTAAATTTATGGAAAAGCGGGGAAATTGATTCTTCGGGACTAATACTGTCTAGCTTGCCATAGATAAAAAAATACGGAAGTTGCAATTTTGTCTGGTGAAATCTTTTTAGATAATCTTTTTCAATTTTTGGAATTCGATTAAAATGTTCTTCTTTTCTGCTGTTGTCCATTTTTTCTAAACTATTATTATATCGAATGTACTTATTACAGAAGCTATCTTTTTTACCTGTCGGACAGAGATCTTTTACAAGTTGTTGTTCATAACCAAACTTTTCTGATTTTTCCGTGAAACTGCCAGTATAATTGTAATCTATTCCAGTTCCAATAAAGAAAACTTTTTTCACACGGGAATAATTTCCCAAGTTCATTGGAAGGGTCATATATTCTAAAACAGCCTGTCCACCGAGAGAAGTACCGGCTAGAATTACATCGCGGTTTCTATGTTTAGCCGCTATTTGATTTAGAATGGAATCAAATTCTAAAGAGTGGTTTTTGAAGTCAGGGTTTACTTCGTTAGAAGAGAGCAGATAAACAGTATAACCCGCATCGTTCAAATAAGGGATAAGACCTTTTTCCTTTTTATCTTCGATTCTAATTAGGGCACTTTCGTTTAATAAAATAGGCTCATAAATTACGATAGGTGCAATTAGTTTTGATTGAGATGGGGTAAATTCTTTCACTTGTAATAGGGAACTATAACCGTGTCTGGGAGTATGTCTCTGTGGAAGGGCGGTACAGGCAACTAATGCTAGAAGGATAAATGTGATTAGCCCTTTGAAGAGATTCTTTGTAAATGCGTTTGAAAAATTTTGTATTGTCTTATTCATGGATTTCCTACTTTCAATTCCTTATTGATTTCTTTCGTTTAGCCATTTTGTAATTGGGATATTAATGTCTTTGTCCGAGTTTGTTCCCATTACTAAATCTACATGCCCATAGTCTTCGGTAAGGCCTTCAGAACGACCTGCGACAAACATTGTTTTGTCGCTACTTATAATATTATCATAAACTTGTCTTACGATCATCGGAGTTCCTAGGTGGTCGCGTCTTCCTGCGATTAAGAATACTGGAATGGTTACATTCTTTAAGTTTGCGGTATACGAAGTGTTGCCGTCTAACGACATTACTTCGCCGGTACTAATTCCATTTGCGAATTGCTTCATCACATTAGGACTTTCGTTATTCGTGCTTAGACTTTTTAGGGCATGCTCTACTTCTTTTTCAGTATTCTTTTTGTAATAGAACATTTTAATTTGTGTTTGCGGTAGAGGAAATCCATAATCAGATTCCAAATGAGCAAGATTTGCTGTGGGCACAACTGGGAGAAACTTCAATAGAAAAGAAAAATTGGACATCATCTTCACATGTTTGGTTGGATTGTAAAAAGAGAAGGGGGAGCCAAGTGTTACTAAGTTTGCAATTCTATTTTCTTTGAAAGTTCCGATTTTAGTGTATGCTACCATTCCGCCCATACTGTGACCTATCCAGTTGACTTTAGCCGCTTTTGTTTTTTCAAGCACGTAACCAATTGCTGCATCGACGTCTTTTGTTGCATAATCATCGAAACTGTAGTTGTAAGTTTTGTCACCAAAGAATAGAGAGGGAGTGCCCGCATCGGTTCTTCCTCTTAAATCGAGCAGCCATACATCGTATCCTTCTGAAATTAAACGATAGACGATAGATTCTTCTTCTTTGATTTTGAAATAATTTCTATTGCCTACAAGACCATGACAAATAATCACTGGATACTTTTTTGCTACTGTATTCTTTCTAGGGCTGTGATGCTCAAGGGTTAAATCCCAATTATCCGATGTTTTAGGATGATGGATTTCTCCCTGTAAATGAATCCTAGCTGTGCAGAAGGACACATTTAGAATGATAAAAAACATGGTCATTAATAGGGTAATTTTTTTGGAAGTCATAATTTTTTTCCTTTACCAAGATATTCGGTTCATTAAGTTTCTGTCAAGATAGAGTAATTTCTCCTATAGGCTTTTATGAAATCAAATTTTCTAATTTTTACATTTTTATTTTCCATTTTCTCCCTGATAAATGCGGAGCCACAGACAGAAAAAAAGGCATTTTTGCTCAATGTAAACGGAATTTTCATTTATAAAGCGAAAGATATAAACCAAAAAATGGGAAATTTAAACTTTCGCGACGAGTTTTTCATTTTAGAAAATGCTAATGATGAGGAATGGAGTAAGATTCGAAAGGGAAAGGAATTTGGATTTATTCGAAAATCAAAATCAACAAGCGAAGAAATTCTTTTATTCGACAGCCCTGTTCAAAAAAACTATTTAGTGACAAAAATAGCAAAAAACCAAATTCTAGCGCAGCCATTTTCTGATTCAAAGTCTCTCGGTGCTTTGGAAAAATTTTCTGTTTTAGAAATTTTGTCCTACTCATTGCCCTTCGAGCATAAGAAGGAAAATTTAGAGCAAAGATGGTTTGAAGTAAAAACAAAGAATCATAAAATTGGATATATAAAAGATACAGCAGTTTTTTATGATTCTTTGGAAAAAGCAAAATCAATTGCCCAAAAAAAACAAATCAGTCTAAGCGGTTACGCCCTAGTATCCAATCCAGTTTATTTAACGGAACCGGGTGGGAAGGAAATCGAAACCAATAAGAGAGGATCTTCAAAGAAGGGAGAATTTATTCCAGTCAAAGAATCCCAAGAAAGAAAGGGTGTAAAATATTTTTATACTTCGATGCGAAATCCTTCTTTGAGTTACAAAATGCAGGCTACTCCAAAAGGGTTTCAGGATAAACCATTTACTGGCTGGATTTCGGAAATAGATGCAAAATATTTTACCGCCGGTGAATTTAGTCAATTCACTCTAAAAAATACTAAGTATACAGATAATAAACTGTTGCTTGAAAGAATTTATGCGCAAAATGAAGATTTACCGCTAAATTATCTAAATGTATATCTGAATTCTATTGCCAATATAAAGGAAAAGGAAAAATCTAAATTTTTAATTGCATCTCTCTATGTTGGCTATGTGAATTCTTCCGGGTATGGGGAGATAATGCCACAATCCTTTGTTGTTAGAAAAGAAGAGGGAAGTTACACTGTATTTACCGGAAATATCAATAATCGAGGGAAATTTGAACTTTTTGATTTGGATCAGGATGGAATACCGGAAATATTTTCGAGTATGGAAACAAATTCTATGTCGAGAGTTGCTTTTACTGCACCTGCATTCTATGGGTATGTTAAAGGGGCTTACATCGAAATACCGCTACCGGGAAACTTCCTTGACAATTATACTATAGATGAAAAATTTCTTTATTTGAATGAGCGAGAAGGCAGTAATAAAAAAGTAGATCAGAAAAAATACAAATACCTTCAGGGAAAATTTGTAGAAGTTAAGAATTAAAAGGAGATTAAAATGAATCAAGGTCAAGTAAGAATGAATTGCAAGCGTGTTGTTTCCATATTGTTTATTGGGCTTATATTTACATTTGCTGCGTGTAAAAAAGGAGAGGTAGTAGAGGCTCCAAAGGAAAATGCGGCTAATAGTGAAAAACCGGCACAGCCATCTGCGGAAAACACAGCTTATGCGTTTGTAACCAATCCTAACGGAATTTCTCTGTATCAGACTGCACTTGATTTAAAATCAAAAGTCGAGAGTATTCCATTCGGCGGCAAAATAATATTTACTAGTGAAGTCATTAATTCACAGGCAGAGGATGTTTCGAATTGGTCTGCTGTTACTTATAATGGAAAAAAAGGATACGTATACGCAATTGATTCCTATACAGGAAAAGATTGGTTTCAATTGTATCCTTTAAAGGCAAATAATGAAAAGACAAATCAGGAAGAGCCGGGTTATTCTATTGTGCAAACAGTAAAGGCATCTCTTTATGAATTACCTTCTAGTGATTCAAAGAAAGTCGGTGAGGTAGATCAATATACACTTGTAAATGTGCTTGCGAGTGGTAGTCAGTATGATTCATTTATTAGCAATAACATAGATTTAGAAATGGGAGCAGGGGAGAGAGCCTGGTATGAAATTTCCTACGGAGACAAACGGGGATTTGTCTTTAATTCTGTCAATTACCCTGTAGTAAAAAGCACTGCTGAGGCAATGGCAAAGGATAAAATTATTTCCGAGAAAGGATACTTTGCATTAACCACTAAAGAGCCCACTCTTTACAATTCGGATACAAAAGAAATTTTCAGTAAAGATTACAAAATCAAAGTTCTAAAAGAAAATGCATTTCTTGACACTTCTGAATCAAGACTAATTAATGGAGAGCAAGTTTATTTAATTTACCTGACTGATAAAGTCAGTGTAAAACTAAAAAAGAAACCTAAGAAGTCCGAGGATGATCTCACTCCTTACATGGCTTATATTTCTGCAAAGGATGGGACTTATTTCACCGAAGAAAAATTTACCAATTATACTGTTGCCAATACAAAGTTTAAAGGGGATTTGAATGCAATCAGTATTATGCGCAGTGAATTTGAAAAGCGCGGGATTTATTTAAATTTTGTTAATTTTAGTCTTACCAAAATTTCCAGTGAAAATTATCCGAAAGATTCCTATTTCCTTGCCTCTGCAATGGTTGGAAATGATTCCAATGAATTCAATAGCTCTGGTGGGATTCGCAGTATTATCCTCAAACAGACAGATGGGATTTACGAGCCAGTATCCGGTAGTATCTATACGAGTCGTCCGATTCAATACAAGGATCTTGACAAAGATGGAATTATGGAAATGGTAGTAAGAACACCAACACGCGGTGGCGACGAAGCCATCATTTACGGATTAAAAGATGGCAAATACGTTTCTTTTAGCACAATTCTTTCGCAAATGGGAATTTATGAGATAGATATAAAAGGAGATAAAATCAAAGGCAAAAAGTGGATAACCTCTGCCGATGGAAAAGATACAAAAGCAGAAATTCATTATTTTAAATATGACCATGGGAATTTTGTGGAAGTGAAGAAATAAATTACCTTTAAGTAAAAAAATGAACGTGACAAATTCGATAAGGAAACTGAAATACTTAATATGAATAATAACTTTACAAACAAAAAAACTAAAATAGTTTGCACGATCGGACCCGCATCGTCGAGTGAGAAGATGATTTCCGAATTAATAGAAGCCGGCATGGATGTGGCACGAATGAATTTTTCTCATTCCGATCATGCAAGTCACAAAAAAGTATTTGAGACTTTACGTCTTTGTGAACAACGCTCCGGTCGTCCGCTTGGGATTTTAGCAGATTTGCAAGGACCTAAGATTAGAACAGGAAAAATGAAAGATGGACCATTTGATGTTCATTCTGGCGATAAATTATATATTAACACAAAGTCAGATTTTCTTGGTTCAAGAGATGAAATTAGCACAACATATAAAAGTATGATCACAGATATCGAAGTGGGACACAAAGTTCTAATTGATGACGGAAAAATTTTACTGAATGTAGTTTCCAAAGAAGTAGATCGCGCATTACTCGAAGTAATCGTTGGCGGAACCATTAAGGATAACAAAGGTATTAACCTACCTGGAACTCCTGTCACCGCTCCTGCACTTTCTGAAAAAGATGTGGAAGATTTAAAATTTGCTTTATCACTCGGTGTGGATTACATCGCATTAAGCTTTGTGAGAAGAGCATCTGATTTGGAAATTGCAAGACAGTATATGCACGGAACTTTCACGGGACTCATCGCAAAAATCGAGCGACCAGAAGCCGTTAAAAATATAGACGAAATCATTGAAGCATGTGATGGTATCATGATTGCACGTGGCGATATGGGTGTGGAGCTGGATACAGAAAGAGTTCCTATTATTCAAAAAGAATTGATTCGCAAAATGAATCTTCTCGGCAAACCAGTAATTACCGCAACGCAGATGCTTGAGTCAATGATTGATAATCCCAGACCAACAAGAGCCGAGGCAAGTGATGTAGCAAATGCAGTGCTTGATGGAACAGATGCTGTAATGCTTTCGGCTGAATCGGCTAGTGGTAAGTATCCGCTAGAATCTGTTACAATTATGAGTAAAATTATCACCGAAGCAGAGACTATTTACAGCAACTTGGATATGCAAAGGAGAGCCAATAGACCTACCGAGACAAACGTGCGTGTTGCGCTCGGAACAGCAGCAGAGCAAATTTCCAATTCTATAGGCGCAAAAGCTATTGTAAATTTTACCCGAAGCGGACTTTCTGCGAGAATTGCTTCTCAGTTTAGACCACAAGTTCCAATATTTTCATTTACTCCTTTCCTCATGACAGCGCGTAAGATGAATTTGCTTCGAGGTGTTTATCCTTTCATTATACCTATGATGGATAAATTTCCTGATATGATAAATTATATGCAGCAAAAACTTTCAGAGGAAGGTTTTGTAAACAAGGGGGAAAAGACTGTTATCCTTTCTGGTACACCAGGCGGAGAAGCGAATACCGTTGACTTTGTTCAGATTTATCACTTCAAATAATGCAAGGGGAACGTATGAGATTTAGCATTACCTTATTGGTCATTGTTTTATTTTGCGGATTGACTCTATCTGCTGAACAGACCTCGAATAAAAAAAAGAAAACGGAAAAGCTTCCGTTTTCCAAGAAATCAAAAGAAGATTTTGATAGAAACGATTCAAAAGAAAAGGGTCATGAGAAAGAAGAAAAAAAATACAAACCAGAAAAAGAATCAAAAGCGGCTAATACAATTTTGCTTCGAGGAGACGAATTATCAAGTCTATGGCAAAATATCGAAAAAACGAATCAACTAATTTACAGTCCTGATTCTATGCGGCAAAGTAGTAAGTATAAGAAATTTGTTTTTGATTTGCAGGAATTCAAAGCTTTAGGTGGTAATCTTAATAAAGAGGCAGATTTTGCAATTCATTATAGTGTTTTACAAACTGATATTGAAACCAGAACTCCTGAAGATCCGAATATGCCTTCTCCTTCGGGGGGGTTTACTTTTATCATCAATACCTGTAAAATTGAAAAATTAGAGGCTAATTAAAAAAAGCCGCTAAGCTTTATCTAGTTTCTTTTACTAATACGCCTGCACTATCTGTTTCGATTTTTTGGATTGTGTAGGCGATTTCCTGAGTATTTCTTTTTGAAAGCTCACTTTGAAATTTTTCCAAAAACTTCTTCGCATTTTTTTTCTCGGTATAGATTAACACACTCGGACCACTGCCCGATAGAGAATAGGTCGCTCCCAATTTTCCACATAATTCTCCAACAATTCCTAGAAGAGGAATTGGTTTGATTCGATATGGAGTATGGATTTTATCCTCTACTGCTCTTTGTAAGTGTGAAAAATCTTTTGTTTTTATGAAATGCTGCCAGGTTGCAATTCTACTCATATTATATACTACATCACTAACAGGATATTTATCAGGAAGTTTTTTGCGAGAGTCATTGGTCGAAACTTCAATTTGCGGAATGAATAAGAAAAGAGAAACAGAAGTTGGAAATTTATCTTTAAAGAAAATAAGTTTTCCGTTGTGAAAATAAGAAAATACAAAACCTCCGATCATTGCCGGAGTTGTATTATCAGGATGTCCTTCCATCATTGCAAGTTCATAGAGAATTCTGTCAACACTCGGCATTGGAATTTTCTTAGAGAAATGTTTTTTGTGTAAAAAATTACCTAGCGCAAAACCGACAGTAAGTGCACTTGCACTAGAGCCAAGTCCTCCTTTGAATGGAAGATTCAAATCCATTTTGACATTATAGGGAATTGGTTTTATTTTCGGTAAAAACAATTCAAAGTATTTTTCATATCCACAAAGCAGCAAATCTTCCTTACCCGCAAAAGGTAGAGGTGTGTTGTCGATTCGAAGAGTTGTGTAATTTGCATGTGGGTCAATTGTAAAATAGAAATGGTTATAAATTTTCAGAGCCATTCCGAGTAAATCAAAGCCCGGTCCAAGATTTGCCGAAGTTCCAGGAACGCGAATATGAATTTTATGATTCATGTCAATTTAATCCAATCTTGAATTTTTTGCAAACATAGATCATAGATTTCGTCTAGCTTTGCTTTTTCTTCTGATGTAAATTTACTCAGTACGTAGTCTGCAACCACACGTCCATCAGCAGGCTTCGCCACTCCGACGCGTAGTCTATGAAAGTCTGCCGTTCCGATTTTTGCAATAATGTCTCGAAGACCATTGTGACCTGCATGTCCACCGCCGATTTTCATTTTACATTTTGCAAACTCGAAGTCAATTTCATCATGAATGACCAAAAGCTCCGAGGGGTTAATTCCATTTTTCCTTAAAAAAAGGGAAACTCCATTTCCGGAAAGATTCATGAATTCAAAAGGTTTAATCAGTAAAACTTTTTTATTGTGTAATAAAATTTCTGTGCTTGGACATTTTTTATCTGAATTAAAATTTGCATTAAACTTATCAGCTAACTTGTCTATAACTGCAAAGCCAATGCTATGTCTTGTGCCATTGTATTTATCACCCGGATTTCCAAGTCCGGCTATTAACAGTTTACCGCTCATTTTAGTATCAAGTTTAGCATTTTTTCAGTAGCCAGTATAGCCGCAGAAATTTGGTCTGAATCAAGTCCGATGGTGCGAAAGCTATCGCTCTGATTGTTTTGAACGCTTCCTGACCATGTAATGATTGTTTCAACGAGGGCGGAAGTTTTTCCGCCGGGTGGAATTCTCACCTGGTAATCTAGTAGTTCCGGTAAAGCGATATTATTCGCTGAAGCAATTTTCCTGAGAGCGTCCATGAAGGCATCGTATCCTCCGTCTCCCTTTCCTTCGGCTGAGTATTCCTTCGATTTGTATATTACTTTTAGTTTGGCAGATGGAGAAATTCCTTTGCCGGATATGACTTCGCAATTTAGAATTTGAAAATTGTGGTTTATATCTTCGCCGGATAGATTGGCAATCAAGAACGGCAAATCCTCAGTAGACACGATTCTGCCCTGGTCACCCATTTCGATTACTTTATCTAGAATTTTTTTCTCTAGATCTGGACTAATCACTAAGCCGAGTTGTTTTAAATTTTCGGAAATGCTAGCCTTACCGGCAAGTTTTCCGAGCGCATAACTACGCTTACGTCCGAATCGTTCGGGAAGGATTGGATTTGCGTAGAGGTTTCCCTTTTTGTCCCCATCTGCATGAACACCTGCTGTCTGGGTAAATACGTCTTGACCTACGATAGGTCTGTTGTCTGAAATTCTTTTTCCACTAAATACTTCAACCAGACGGCTTAAAGCTGTTATCTCCGATTCTACAACGTTTGTTCTGATTCCTAGCTTATCATGCACGGCAGTGATGACTGCTTCTAGTGGCGAATTTCCAGCTCTTTCTCCGAGTCCGTTTACTGAAACATGTAGACCGGATACTCCCGCGTTAACCGCAGCGAGGCAATTCGCTACCGAGAGATCATAGTCGTTATGTCCGTGAAATTCGATGCGAATACTAGGCGAGATAGTTTTCATAAAATGCATTGCTTTTGAGGTTTCGTCCGGTGATAATACACCGAGTGTATCCGGTAAGAATAATCTTTGAATTGGAAAATTAGAAATAGCCGTTGCCATCTTTGCTACGTAGTCAGGGGAATTTAAGAATCCATTCGACCAATCTTCCATGTAAACATTTACTTGAATTCCTTTAGAAAGAGCATAATCAATAGTAGCCTTAATTTCGCTCAAGTGCTCTTCGGGCGTTTTCTTTAATTGGTGAATTAGGTGTTTTTCTGAGCCTTTTGTTAAAAGATTGAGTGTGTGCGCGCCTGATTCTACTATCCAATCAACACTAGCTGTTTTATCAACGAATCCTAAAATTTCAATTCGGTCGGAGAGGTTTTCTTTCTCAGCCCACTTCATGATTGTCTTAACAGTTTCTTTCTCTCCTCTAGATACGCGAGCAGAAGCAACTTCTACTCTGTCAACTTTTGCATTGAGAAGTAAGAATTTTGCTATGTTCAACTTTTCTTGCGTAGAGAAAACGACTCCTTGTGTTTGCTCCCCATCTCGAAGAGTCACATCTAAGATTTCTAATTTTGTTTCATTCATTTTTTGTATCTTTTTAAATCCTGCTTATCTAGTCCCATGATTTCTAATTTCGTTACTCCCGGATTGGGAGCAATAAAACTCTCAGTGTTAATTACACGCAAAAAATCATAATTGCCAACAATGTCAAGTGTCAGTTGCTTGAGCTTTCCTTCCCCAATTCCATGAACAACCTGCACTAATGTTTCTCCTTCCATGAAGGCATCTTGTAGTTCTCTTTCTAGTTTATATCTTGCTTCTTCATAACGCATTTTTCGAATGTAGATTTCTTTCATATTTTCAAAACTAAATTCAATGATTTAGAAGCGACTCTAGGGAAAAAGAAGTTTTTTCCGTGTAGATTCCGTATTTTCTTCAGACCTTGAATTAGCTACCTCGTTATTAGTAATACAATGAATTAATTATTCATAGTAGATAGTTATATGATTGATTCTTTTTGAAAGAATTAATTTATGAATTTATAAGGTATTGATTTGTAAAAGGGATGAATTCAGAAGAGCAACTTTTAATTTTTAATTCAATTTTAATTTCTACTCCAAGCATAGTTTATACTTACGATGTTGAAAATTCCAGAATTCATTTTTTAAATGATGGAATATATGATCAATTGGGATTTCCGAAGAGCGAAATCAAAACAATGCATTTAGATGAGTTTCTAGGGAAAATGCCTTCGTCTGATCAGCATAGATACAAGTCTCATATTGAAGCAGTCTTATTGGGAAGAGAAAAAAAATTTACAGCGTTCGACTATAGGCTACAGAAAAGAAACGGTGATTGGAAATGGTTTAGCGACACAATCTTTCAACTAAAAACAGAGACTCCGGCTAACAAAACATTAGTCGGATATGCTACCGACATTAGTAATATACGTAAGAAAGAAGAAAGATACCAATGGGAAGAAATTCGACTCAAAGCAATTTTAGAAAATACAAGAGAGTATTACATTTTCTTGAACACAGAATTTATAATTCAGTCTTTGAATAAAAATGCGCAAGATTTTCTTTTTAATGCTTATCGTCGAAGTATTTTTGAAGGATATTCAATTTTAGAGTTTTTACCATTAGAGACTACTTCGGTCTTTACGGAAAAATTCAATTATGCGCTCAATGGTGTTCCCATTCATTATGAATCGCAATTTATCGATGAGAAAAAGGAAGTAAAGTGGTATCAGTTTAGTTACATACCCGTTCGAGATAAGAAAGACCGGATAACCAATGTTTGCTTCATCTTTGTGGATATGACAGAAATTCGTAGAACCAACCAGAGCCTCGTTGAATTAAACCGTAGCCTGGAGTTTAGAGTAAGTGAGCGCACAAAGGAATTGGAAGCAGAGGTTGCTCATAGAATAGATACTGAAAACCGTCTAAGGGTTGCACTTGAAAAAGAGAAGGAGCTAAACGAATTAAAATCAAAATTTATCGCACTTGTGTCTCATGAGTTCAAAACACCAATGACTACTATTTTGATGTCAACGCAAATGCTAGAAGAGTATCGAGATATTCATACGGTAGGAGATAGAGAAAAACACTACAATAGAATTAAAGAAGCGACTCTGAGTTTGAATCGATTGATGGAAGGGGTTCTCAGTATTAGCCGCTCTGAGTCATCTCTTATAGATTTTAAACCTGCACTAATCAATGTAAGGAAGTTTTTATCCGGCTTAATTACAAACTTTGAATCGAATCATCCAGCGAATAAATTTGAACTATTTATACCGCCTAACGATGAAATCTTTTTTAATCTGGATTCCAATTTACTTACCCATATACTTGAAAATTTGCTCAGCAATGCAGTAAAATACTCATCAAATAGGGATGCAATTTTTTTAGAAGTATTATTTTTAGATGAACAAATAGAATTTATAGTGAAAAACAAAGGCGAAGAAATTCCCGAAGAAGACCGAGACCATATATTTGAAACTTTTTATAGAGGTAAGAATGTAGAGAATATTTCAGGAACCGGTTTGGGTTTGAGCGTGGTTAAAAATTTTGTGGCTTTGCATAAAGGCACTGTAAGTTTTAAGAGCTCACCAGAAGAAGGAACGGAATTTCACATTAGAATTCCAACGATATAAGAGGAGGTCAATATGGAGACAATACTAATTATTGAGGACGATGAACTAATCAGAGAGAATCTAATTGAACTTTTTACAAATGAGGGATATTTAACATTAGCCGCAGAGAATGGAAAAATTGGCTTGGAATTGGCTATAAAGAGGATTCCAGACATGATTTTATCTGATATCATGATGCCCGAAATGGATGGATTTCAAGTTTATAAAAGCATCCGGTCTGAACCATTGTTATCCGTTATCCCCTTTATTTTTCTTTCCGCCCTTTCGGATAAGTTGAATATTCGCTCCGGCATGGAACTCGGAGCAGATGACTATATCACTAAACCATTTTTAAATTCCGAATTGATCCAGGCAGTAAAGAATCGAATTGAAAAGAGTCGTGCCTCTAAAAAAGCTATGGAAGAATTAAAGTTAAACTTGATTCGTTCTGTGCCTCACGAATTCTTAACACCATTGAATTCGATTTTAGGTTTCTCCCAATTACTCATTGATGGTTGTCATGAAAAAGGAGGAATACCTATAGAGGACGTATTAGAGTTCAGCGGTTATATTCATTCTGCCGGAAACAAACTTTTGCGGATAACTCGTAATTATGTGTTATTCACAGAGCTAACGACTGCGCATAATAGCAGAAAACTTCAAAGCCGTTTGGAGGAAGATGTATACTTCGATGTTGAAAAGACTTTACCTGATTTTATAATGGAGATTGCTAGGCGAGAAAGTTTCGAAAGAAATTTGGAAATACAGTTTGAAAAAGCAAATCTTTCCATTTCAGCAAAAAGTTTGAAGAAAATTTTGGAAGAACTCGTTGATAATGCGATAAAATTTTCTGGAATGCAATCCTTAGTAACAATAAAAGGATTTCGGGAAAGTAATTTTTACAGAATAATCATCGAGGATAAAGGAAAAGGAATGAGCTTTCAAGAAATCCAAAGAGTGGAAGCGTTTACTCAATTCAATAGGTCAACAGTGGAACAATCTGGACTTGGTCTTGGACTCTCCTTAGTTCAAATGTTACTTGATCTAAATCAAGGCGAATTTTGGATTGAGTCTGAAAAGGGTAAGGGAACGAGGGCGAATATACGTGTTGGTTTGTTTGAATCAATGTAGCGTTGTGGTTGATTCTTAAAAATATCATTGACTTTCTCTTTATTCTTGAAAGACTACCAAAGGCAAGAAGCGTATTTTTGTAATAAAACAAAAGGAGCTTTTTTTCACCGAAAAAAAACATGTTTTGAGTTTTAGGACTTGAGGCAAATTTGAAATAATTCCATAACAGTTTTAGGTCTGAACCTTAAAAAAAATGAACGAAAACGTCAAAATTCCGCGATACCCAGTTCTCATTGTAGAAGATAAAAAGGAAAATCAAGTTCTATTGCAAAGTATTTGTAATCAGCTTGGTATTTCGACAGAAACAGCGAGTAATGGTCAAATTGCTTTAGACTTAATTAATACTCGAAAATTTTCCATTTTTATCGTAGACTTAATGTTACCGGTAATGGATGGAAAGACTTTTATTGAGAAATTAAAGGTAATTGACCCACATGCAGTGGTAATCATTCAATCTGCACTCGATGCATCGGATACTATAATCGAAGTGATGCGGCTTGGTGTATTTGATTATGCAGTAAAACCAATTGATATTGATTTGTTTAGACATACGATGTCCAAAGCATTGGAATACAAATACCTAAAAGACCTAGAAGCGGAATTAACTTTAAATGAAAGTATTAAACTGCGCGGTCAATTAGAATGGCTCAATTATAAAGAAACACTTCGGGTAACAGGAAAAGATTCCTACCAAAAAAATTCCATTTTTAATCTAACTACTTCTTTGTCTCAAGGAGGAGGAGTTGGCGTAACTATTTCCTTACTCGATATGTTGAAAATGGATATGGTTGAAAATGGTGACACCTACATTGTAAACAAAGAAGTTCTTGATACCTTGTATGAAAACAATGAATACAGTCGAAGAGTTTTACAAGGACTTGCCACAGTCGTCGAGCTAATGGAGCAGTCATTTAATTTTGCTGATTGTGCTGCTAGTGTGGTTATTAAGGATTTTCCCCAATACTTAAAGGAAATTGTTCCTTTTATGAATAATAAAGATATATCTATTGCATTTCCATCGATTCATTCAAATTGTAAAATCGAGATTGACTTGGAGAAAATGAGACTGGTCTTTGAAGAGCTTTTAATCAATGCATATAAATACTCGGTGCGCTCGAGTAGAATTGATATTTTTGCTCATGTTACAGGAACCTATTTTTGTATTACTTTTAAAAATGAGATTGATGAATTTTCTTATGGAGGAATTCCTCCGGAGAAAGAAAAGTTAGTTCTAGAACCATTTTTTCGAATTCACCCACCGGTAGAAGATATTCTTGCCGTTGAAAAATTTAGTCTAGGTCTTGGGTTAACGGTTGTCGATTTTATAATTAATAAACACAATGGAATGTTTTTTATCCATAACGCCGTGGATCACACAGGAAAGCGACGCACGAATTGCGTGCTTGCTGAGATTTTTTTACCAATTAAATTAGAGAGGAGTTAATATTGTCTAAGAAAATTTTAATTATAGATGACTCTGCTGTATTTCGCAAAGTTGTCTCAATGAACTTAAAACATGCTGGATATGAGGTTGTAGAAGCGATAGACGGAATGGATGCACTTAGTAAACTTTCTACCGCAAAACCAAATCTGATAGTATGTGATGTCAATATGCCAAATATGGATGGGCTTACATTTGTATCTAAAGTTAGAGCGGATGAGGATAATCGATTTATACCCATCATTATGCTGACCACCGAATCACAAGAAGAGAAGAAGAGAAAAGGAATGGAAGCTGGTGCAAAAGCATGGCTAGTAAAACCATTTGCACCGGAGCAGTTGCTTTCTGCCATTTCTAAACTAATTCCATAGTCTATGAGCTTAGAGGTAAAAATCCAAAATCTTTCAAACCATTGCAGGGTTTCATTAATTGGGAAATGCACGATTTATAACGTTGTAAAATTAAGGCAGTCACTTTTAGAAGTAATAAACAGTAATCAAAACATTCTAGTTGATCTCGAAAAAGTAAATGATTTTGATACGGCTGGCGTGCAGATTTTTATTGCAGCAAAGAATACCACCAAGCAGACTCAAAAAAAAATTAAGTTTATTTCTCATCCAACCTGCGTAATTGCAATTCTTGATTTGTATGGTCTTGTTGGTTTTTTTGGAGATAAAATAGTATTAACCGCAGAAGAGCGAAAAGAATTTCCTTTTCGGTATGGAATTAAAAAGCAAAGTATGAGTGGAAATTAATTTATGAATGCAGATTTAGAAGAAGTAAAAGAATTATTTATCTCTGAATCAAGTGAGATTCTTCAAAAAATGGAAAGCATTCTATTGTTTTTAGAATTGAATCCCGTAACCGATGATAAAATTCACGAATTATTTCGATCTATTCATACTATCAAAGGCTCCGCCGGAATTTTCGGTTATGAGGAAACTGTTAATTTTACCCATGTGGTGGAAAGCTTGCTCGATAAAGTGAGAGAAAAGGAAATTCCTCTTGATAAGCCACTCATTTCCCTTTTGCTAGATTGTAGAGATCATATTTCTGATTTGATTGAATATGCGGCTAATGACCGTAAACTTGAAGAGAGTATGATTCTGATCCAAAACGATCTTCTTGCGAAGTTAAATTCCTTTTTTTCTGTTTCCAAAAATGATTTGCAGGATTCCAAGTTAGGACCAATTGCTAGCCAGGAATCTACTTTACCGAATTCAATTCAGATTGGAACCGATGTAAAGCATTGGCATATTTCGCTTAGATTTAAGCCGGATACATATCGCGATGGACTTGAACCATTTTCGGTTTTAAAGTATTTGAATCGCGATGGTGAAATTCTAAACCTAATTACTCTTACTTCTCTAATTCCGGATTTGAATTTAATAGAGCCAGAAAGTTGTTATACCGGTTTTGAAATTGAATATAAATCAGATAAAGACGTGAGTTTTATTCTGCAGGCTTTTGAATTTGTTGAATATGATTGCGCTATAAATATTTTACCTCCTGATCGCTCTTTGCAGGATCTGTTAGATTTTTTTAAAAATTCTGAATTTAAAACTTCAAAGCTTTTAAGAATTCTATTAAACATGGCAACTATTTCTAAAGAGGAATTGAAACTTTTAAATCGATGGAAACGCAAGCAAAATGTTCCGTCTACCATTGGGGCAAATATCGATATTGCGCCAGAAGAGTATCAAGCAATTCAACCTCAATTACCAAAACAAGAAATCAATGCAGAGGAAGAATTAAAAGAAGAACGAATTATTAAGCCAGCGAAGGATGTTGTTGGGTCGCGCGAAAGCAAGATTATCCGCATTGATTCCGGTAAGCTAGATCATCTGATAAATCTAGTTGGAGAATTAGTAATTGGTGGTGCGAATATAAATCAATTGTCGCAAAAAAGGAACGATCCAGAATTATCTGAGTCAGCTTACTTTATGAATCATTTAATTAGCGAGATTAGAGAAACTGCACTTAAAATAAGAATGGTTCAAATAGGTGAAACATTTAACAGATTTCAACGAACTGTTCGAGAAATTGGTCATGAGCTAGGAAAGGAAATTCAGCTTACAATTTCTGGTGGCGATACGGAATTGGATAAAACTGTTGTTGAAAAAATAAATGACCCGCTCATGCATTTAATTCGAAATGCGATTGATCATGGAATTGAATCAAAAGAAGAAAGAGTGGCTAAGGGCAAACCGGCTGGCGGACAATTGCTATTAAACGCTTTTCATGAAACAGGAAGCATTGTTATTGAAGTAAAGGATGATGGAAAAGGTCTTAATCGCGATAAAATTTTAAGCAAAGCAATTGAAAAAGGAATAGTTTCGCCCGATAAACAATACTCTGATGCTGAAATTTATAGAATGATCTTTAAAGCAGGATTTTCGACCGCTGATAAGATTACGAATATTTCAGGCAGAGGTGTTGGGCTTGATGTAGTAGAGAAAAATATTGATGCACTGCGTGGCAGTGTTCAGGTTTTCACTGAAAAGGATAATGGAACGACTTTTAAAGTTCGTTTTCCACTAACGCTTGCAATCATTGATGGGTTTTTATTTCGAGTTGGTCATTCTTTCTATGTTGTGCCTCTTGATTTAGTCGTAGAATGCTTGGAATATAAAGAAGAAGTTATCGGAAACAATTCGGGGAAAAATTATATTAACCTCCGCGGGGAAGTATTACCATTCCTTCGTCTAAGTGAGTTCTTTCAAACAAAAGAAGAAGAAAATTCCAGAAAGAATATCTTAGTAATTCAATATGCGGGTAAACATGTTGGACTCTTAATTGGAACACTTCATGGAGAAATACAGACTGTTATTAAGCCACTCGGAAAAGTTTTTGAAAAACTCAGAGGAATAAGTGGATCTACAATTCTAGGAAGTGGTGAAGTGGGTTTAATCATTGATATTCCTTCTTTGTTTAAACGGGTAGAAGAAATGGAGAGAGCTAGTGTTACTTCAAATGGTTATAATGTTAAAAGTATTTAGTATTAAAAAGTTGGGAGAGTTTGAATGTTAATAAGAAGTATATCTATTAAAGTAAAGCTGTTTTCAGTTATGCTCGTGTCTATGATTGGAATGCTTGCTATTATGATTTCTTTGCAAAATCAAATTACTGATATTGAAACTTTTCTGAATCGTATTATCAGTGACGATAATCAAAAGACTTTTTTAATTAAGGATCTAAAAATTATTGTTAAGGATAACACTATCTTTGCCGCAGAAATGCTGATTCCGCAAGATGATCAAAATTTGAAGCAAATTGCATCGCAAATAGAATTGAATAAAGTAAAACAAGCAAAGCAAATTGAATTGATTGAAAAGACTTTCAGTCAAAAAGACATTAAAGACTCTTCAATGAAAATGAAGGAGAAGTCCGAAAATTTTCTTCGACAACTGAATCTTTTAAAAGAATTGGCTCTTAGTTCAAAGTTTACAGAGGCTAATAATGCTTATGCAAAGGGATTTTTATCAGCGCTTACAATTTTTAACCAATCGATTGATGAATTAAATCGACTTAATGAGACTTCTAAAGAGGAAGCTACAAAGATAAGCCTTAATGATCTAGAGAAACAAAAAAAATCAGTCAGCCTATACAATTTTAGTATTGGCTTACTTGTATCTTTATTATTATTTTATCTGTTAGGTGGAATTATCTATATTATCCATTCTTCTCTGTCCATTGCAAGGCGTATGAATGCAGGAGATTTTTCTATTCGACTCGATGATTCTTCCCGTGACGAACTTAGCAAACTGTCTTCCGTCATGAACAATTTATCTTCAAACTTTGCTGCCATTGGTAAATCGCAAGCAATCATCGAATTTAAAATGGATGGAACTATTATCCGTGCAAATGAAATTTTTTTATCTGCAATGGGATACACGTTAGGCGAAATTCAAGGGCAACATCATCAGATTTTCGTAGAGCCGGAGTATTCTAGAACAGATGGATATAGACTCTTCTGGGCAGCCTTAAACCGAGGTGAGTTTCAAGCAGCAGAGTATAAGAGAATTGGAAAAGGTGGTCGCGAAGTATGGCTACAGGCAACTTATAATCCTGTTCTTGATGCAAGCGGCAAACCATTCAAAGTAATCAAATTTGCAACTGTAGTTACGGCACAAAAGTTAAAGAATGTTGAGTTTGAAGGACAGATTAATGCAATCAACAAAGCGCAAGCAGTAATCGAATTCAAAATGGATGGAACAATTCTTGCGGCAAATGATAATTTTCTGCAAGGAATGGGTTATACATTAGCCGAAATCCAGGGAAAGCATCATCAGATATTTGTTGAGTCAGAGTATGCACGAAGTGAAGACTATAAAAAATTTTGGGATGCACTCAACAGAGGTGAATTTCAAACGGCTGAATACAAGCGAATTGGAAAGGGTGGGCGTGAAGTGTGGTTACATGCTACATACAATCCTGTTTCAGATTTGAATGGAAAACCATTTAAAGTAATCAAATTTGCAACAGTTGTCACAGAGCAAAAACGAAAGACTATTGAGTTTGAAGGACAGATCAATGCAATCAGCAAGGCACAAGCAATAATAGAATTCAATATGGATGGAACCATTCTTGCGGCAAATGACAATTTTCTCCAAGGTATGGGCTATACTTTCGCCGAAATAAAAGGACAACATCATAGATTATTTGTAGATTCTATGTATGCAGCAAGCGAAGATTACCGTTTATTTTGGGCTGCACTCAACAGAGGTGAATTTCAAAGAGCTGAATACAGGCGAATTGGAAAAGGTGGGCGTGAAGTGTGGTTACAGGCCACATACAATCCGATTGTAGATTTTAATGGAAAGCCATTTAAAGTAATTAAATTCGCAACCGTCATCACCGAACAAAAACAAAAGGCAATCGAATACGAAGGGCAAAATATCGCCATTAATAAATCGCAAGCAATCATCGAATTCAAAATGGATGGGACTATCCTTAATGCAAACGAAAATTTTCTAAGAGGCATGGGTTATACGTTAGGCGAAATTAAAGATCAGCATCATAGATTATTTGTAGATTCCATTTATGCAGCAAGCGATGAGTATCGCCAATTTTGGTCAGATTTAAATAGAGGTGAATTTAGAGCAGCCGAGTATAAGAGAATTGGGAAAGGTGGTCGTGAGGTGTGGCTACAGGCAACATACAGTCCAATTTTCGATTTAAACAATAAGCCTTTCAAGGTGATTAAATTTGCAACTGTTATCACAGAGCAAAAGCTCTTAGCAAATGAAACAGCTCGCATTGTTGCCGATTTAATACCAGCTCTTTCAGCTTTAGAGAATGGAAATTTAACGCAAAAGATTACCAACTCCTATGAGGGAGGGTTTGGCAAACTAAAAGATTCTTTCAATAATACACTTCAGACTCTGCAAAATATTATAAACGAAGTAAGAAGTAGCACTGATGCGTTAGTGAGTGCTGCAGAGGAAGTGAGTTCAACAGCGCAGAGTTTAAGTCAGTCGTCGAGTGAGCAGGCAGCCAGTGTTGAGGAGACAAGTGCGTCGTTAGAGGAGATGAGTGCAAATATAAATCAGAATGCGGATAATGCCAAACAGACGAATGCGATAGCGACGAAGGCTGCGACGGATGCAGTTCAAGGTGGAACATCAGTATTAGAGACTGTGAAGGCGATGAAGCAGATAGCGCAGAAGATAGGAATAGTAGAAGATATAGCGTATCAACGAATTTACTGGCGTTAAATGCGGCGATAGAAGCAGCGCGCTGGAGAGCATGGTAAAGGTTTTGCGGTAGTAGCCTCTAAGGAGGTAAAGGAAGTTAGCGGAGCGAAGTCAAATAGCAGCGAACGAGATATCTGAATTAGCCTCATCGAGTGTAGATAGCAGAAATAGCTGGTAAGTTGATAGGAGAAATAATGCCCATCGATTCATAAGACAGCGGATTTGGTTTCAGGAGATAGCAGCGAGTTCTTCAGAGCAAGCGAGTGGAGTAGGTCAGATAAACAAAGCGATAACACAACTAGATTCAGTGACTCAGCAAAATGCCTCAGCGTCGGAAGAATTGGCTTCGACATCAGAAGAATTGACCGGTCAAGCGGAGGCACTGCGAGTTGCCATGACTTTCTTTAAGACAGAAACAGAGAAAGCTAGCGGCGAACGGAAATTACCCGTGAAAACTAAAACACAGCTAACTCATTCAAAGCTTTCCCTCACTCCGAAAATTTCTTCCCAACGGATGAAGAAAGAGACTAATCATGATTTTGAGAAATTTTAGGTTATAGAAGCCGAATGAAAGAAATAGAAGAGAGTCAATATTTAACGTTTCAATCCGGTGCGGAGGTATTTGGTATCGGGATATTGCATATTAAAGAGATAAAGGAATATGCGAGCGTGACAACGATTCCGATGATGCCGGACTATGTGAAGGGAGTAATAAACCTTCGCGGGAATGTAGTTCCGATAATAGATTTGCCTGTTCGATTTGGAAGAGAGAAGACTATAATTTCAAAGCGGACGTGTATTATAATCTTGGAAGTAGAAAGTGAAGGAGAATCAATAGATATAGGCATATTGGTAGACTCTGTGAATGAGGTAATTGATATACCGTTAGGTGCGATAGAAGCGGCACCTAGCTTTGGATCTAAGATACGAACTGAGTTTATTCAAGGAATCGAAATTGGAAACACAATTCGTAATACTTCTAAACGTGAATAGAGTTCTATCCGTATCAGAATTATCTGCTATCGAGGAACAAGTCAATTTGGAAGTGTCAACTTAAAATGAAATAGTCTTAGTGTGGTTAAATGATGTTATCTGTAAAATGTAAGTAGAAATAAATAAAAGACGGGATATAGCTTAGGATAGAATTGGAGTTAAAAATGTTTAATAGAATGAAATTAGAAAGTAAATTCACTGCAATTACAATTGCGTTTGTCGGATTGTTGCTATTTATAACCGGTGTAGTTTTTTTTCAAATCGATGACCTTGGTAAAATGAATAATCGAGTTGTTGAAGAGGATTTGGTAAAATTAGCTTCGTTAAAGATGCGATGAATGCAGCAAGGGATAATGCCATTGCTACCGCAGATTTTTTTCGTAACAGATAAGAGCCGTTATGCTCAAATTGCAGACAGAGTAGCCAAGAATAAAATCACGATAGATCAAAAGTTAAAAACTTTGAAAGAATTGATCGTTTATCCTGAGAATAAAGAAAGGCTAGAAAAAGTAATCGCGCAAAGGAAAGTTTATGTAGAAAGCTTCACTGAAATTAGGGATATGATCGTAGAGCGTGGTCAAATCAAAGAAGCGACTGTAAAGTATACAAACGATCTGAATCCAAAGTTAGAGCTGTATATGGAATTGTTTGATGAACTGTTGCGAGGGCTTGATACAGTTACTAAGCAGAATCAACGAAAGAATAAGGAAGCAATTCAGTTTTCGAAGGTATTTCTTGTTAGTCTGAATTTAGGTGTAGTGCTTGTTTTATTGGTAGGTTGGATTTTCGTTAGAGGGATTATTAGAAAAATGGAGATTTCAAGTATTGAGAATCTTCAGTATAAAGTTGCTTTAGAATGCACAAATGCTAATATCATGATGGCGGATAATGATCGTAAAGTCACATATATGAATCGGTCCATAAAGAAAATGTTTTCGATAGCGGAATCAGACATTAGAAAAGATTTTCCGGGCTTTAGTGTTTCGACCATTATGGGTTCAAATATTGATAATTACCATAGAAATCCTGCCCACCAAAAAGGAATTTTATCTTCCCTCAATTCGGAATTCAAGTCTTCCATTACTATAGGTGGAAGAAGTTTTAATTTATTTGCAAATCCAATTATTGATGAACATGGAGTCAGATACGGGACTTCTGTAGAATGGTATGATGTTACTTCTGAAAAAGCTGCAAAGCATGAATTGGAAATGGCAATGAAAGAGAATCTTCAGATACGAGTAGCTCTCGACAATGTGACGACTAACGTTATGATGGCGGATAATGATCGTAATGTTGTTTATATGAATAAAGCAATTACTTATATGTTTCAAAATGCAGAGTCTGATATTCGAAAGCAATTTCCAGGATTTAGCGCAAATAATATTATGGGAAAAAATATTGATATTTTCCATAAAATCCCTGCTCATCAAAAACAAATTCTTGGTAGTTTCACAGCTAGCCATAATGCAACAATTGATATAGGTGGTAGAATATTCACATTAGCCGCAAATCCCGTCATCAATGATAAAGGCGAAAGACTTGGAAGCGTAGTTGAGTGGAAAGATATTACAAGTGAACTAATTTCCAAAAAGACTTAGAAAAACGATGAACGAGAATTTGCAAATTCGTGTTGCCTTAGACAATGTTACAACTAACGTTATGATGGCAGACAAAGACATGAAGATCGTTTATATGAATAAAGCTATTTTGGAAATGTTTGGAAGAGCCGAATCTGATATTAGAAAACAGTTCCAAGGTTTTACTTCTAGCAAAATACTTGGTCTAAGCATTGATTCCTTTCATAGAAATCCAGCTCATCAGAGACAAGTTTTAGGCTCCATAACTTCCACCCACAATGCAACGATTCAAATTGGTGGTAGATCCTTTACATTAGCCGCGAATCCAGTGATCAATGACAAAGGCGAGAGACTCGGGAGCGTCGTAGAATGGAATGATATAACCGGTCAGCTATTAATCCAGAAAGAAATTGATGAGATTGTAAATGGTGCAGTGAAGGGTGACTTTACGAAACGAATTAGCTTAGAGGGGAAAGAAGGCTTTTACAGGCAATTGACAGAAGGAATGAATCGGTTAATGGAAGTTAGCTCCAGAGGTTTGGAAGAAGTGGTTCGAATTCGGAGCATTGGCTAACGGTAATTTAACCGAGAAAATTACAAATGACTATGAAGGAACCTTTGGAAGGAAGTAGCACTGATGCGTTAGTGAGTGCTGCAGAGGAAGTGAGTTCAACAGCGCAGAGTTTAAGTCAGTCGTCGAGTGAGCAGGCAGCCAGTGTTGAGGAGACAAGTGCGTCGTTAGAGGAGATGAGTGCAAATATAAATCAGAATGCGGATAATGCCAAACAGACGAATGCGATAGCGACGAAGGCTGCGACGGATGCAGTTCAAGGTGGAACATCAGTATTAGAGACTGTGAAGGCGATGAAGCAGATAGCGCAGAAGATAGGAATAGTAGAAGATATAGCGTATCAAACGAATTTACTGGCGTTAAATGCGGCGATAGAAGCAGCGCGAGCCGGAGAGCATGGTAAAGGTTTTGCGGTAGTAGCCTCTGAGGTAAGGAAGTTAGCGGAGCGAAGTCAAATAGCAGCGAACGAGATATCTGAATTAGCCTCATCGAGTGTACAGATAGCAGAAATAGCTGGTAAGTTGATAGGAGAAATAGTACCATCGATTCATAAGACAGCGGATTTAGTTCAGGAGATAGCAGCGAGTTCTTCAGAGCAAGCGAGTGGAGTAGGTCAGATAAACAAAGCGATAACACAACTAGATTCAGTGACTCAGCAAAATGCCTCAGCGTCGGAAGAATTGGCTTCGACATCAGAAGAATTGACCGGTCAAGCGGAGGCACTGCGAGTTGCCATGACTTTCTTTGTTACAGATGAAAAAGAAAGATCTACAATTTACTCCAAATGCAGGTAGACCGGTTAATACGAATAAGCCACTTCAATTTCAAAAAAAGACGCCTCGCGTAGAGACTAATCATGATTTTGAGAAATTTTAGGTTATAGAAGCCGAATGAAAGAAATAGAAGAGAGTCAATATTTAACGTTTCAATCCGGAGCGGAGGTATTCGGTATCGGGATATTGCATATCAAAGAGATAAAGGAATATGCGAGCGTGACAACGATTCCGATGATGCCGGACTATGTGAAGGGAGTAATAAACCTTCGCGGGAATGTAGTTCCGATAATAGATTTGCCTGTTCGATTTGGAAGAGAGAAGACTATAATTTCAAAGCGGACGTGTATTATAATTCTGGAAGTAGAAAGTGAAGGAGAATCAATAGATATAGGCATATTGGTAGACTCTGTGAATGAGGTAATTGATATACCGTTAGGTGCGATAGAAGCGGCACCTAGCTTTGGATCTAAGATACGAACTGAGTTTATTCAAGGAATCGGGAAATTGGAAACACAATTCGTAATACTTCTAAACGTGAATAGAGTTCTATCCGTATCAGAATTATCTGCTATCGAGGAACAAGTCAACTCAGACACGGCTAATTAGCATTTTTCTCTATGGAAATTCCAGTTCTAAAAGACAATGACTTCAAATTTTTTCAAGATCTAATTTTTCAATTGGCTGGGCTAAGCATGAGTGCTGCCAAAAAGCCCCTTGTCGGAAATAGATTAGTTACCAGGCTAAGATACTATGAATTAAGGTCTTACGAAGAATATGTGCATATTCTTCGTAATCCCCACAATGATGCTGAGAGGCAAATCTTTATTGACCTCTTAACTACAAACGAAACTAGTTTTTTTAGAGAGCCAATTCATTTTGACTTTATGAAATCTCATATTTTAAATCAAGACTCTTTACCGAATCCATTTAGAGTTTGGAGTGCCGCCTGTTCTTCTGGTGAAGAGCCTTACAGCATTGCAATGCTTTTAGAAGATAAAATTCGCGGTGTTAATTGGGAGCTGCTTGCTTCAGATATTAGTTCAAGAGTTTTAGAAAAATCCCAAAAGGGACTTTATCCGATTGATAAATCTGAGAAAATTCCAATGGATTACTTGAAAAAATACTGTCTAAAAGGAAAGAACGCAAATGCGGGATATTTCAAAATTTCCGATGAGATACGAGATAGAATTAAATTTCTTCCTCTGAATCTAAATGAGCCATTTCCCAATTTTGGAAAATTTAGCATTATATTTTTACGAAATGTCATGATATACTTTGATAAGGAAACGAGAATTAAACTCATAAGGAAAATATCTGATTCATTATACCAAGGGGGATATCTATTTATAGGTCACTCAGAAACCCTTTTGGAAATTACTGATCAGCTTGCAATGGTCCGACCTACTATTTATAGGAAAAAATGAATTTACCGGAGCATATACTTGAAATATTTTTGATGCCGGGCGATTTTTTTTGGGGCGATTCTTCTACTCGAATTAGGACAGTATTAGGCTCTTGCATTTCCATTTGTCTGTGGCATCCTGTAAAAAAACAAGGTGGTATGTGTCATTATATGCTACCGACGAGAAACATTGACTTAGCAGCGAATAATATGAAGTTAAATGGAAAATATGGAGATGAAGCATGGCAAATGTTTTTGCGAGAAATTCGAAAGACGAATACAAAGCCGTCTGAATACCTGGTAAAATTATTCGGTGGGTCAAATATGTTTACGCCTACAGAGAAAAGCATTCCTGATATGGGTGTTGGAGATAAGAACATTGATCTTGCTAGAAGAATAATTAGTGAGTTCAAATTAAATCTAGTCTCGGAGAATTTGGGTGGAAATAAACCTCGTAGAATTCACTTTGATGTATGGAGTGGAAATGTGTGGTTGAAGAGGCAGGAGGAGTGAATGAATAAAATTCGAGTTGCGGTTATTGATGATTCGGCGCTGGTAAGGCAAATTTTTACAGAAATAATTAACGCAGAGCCTGAGTTAGAATTATTATTTACAGCCTCTGATCCATTGTTTGCACTTGAGAAAATGCGAAACGGTTGGCCTGATGTTATAATACTTGATGTTGAGATGCCTAGAATGGATGGGATCACTTTCCTGAGAAAAATTATGCAGGAAAGACCGACGCCTATTATAATGTGCTCTACATTAACACAAGCAAATTCTCCGACACTTATGCAAGCTCTTCAAAACGGAGCGATAGATATTTTTACAAAGCCTTCCGTTGGATTAAAAGATTTTCTATCTGACTCAAAGCGCTTATTCATTGACGCCATTAAAGCAGCCTCCGTTTCCAATCTAAAGAAATTAAATATTAAAAATTATCAACCCGGCGGAAAAACGATATTAGCCGAATTTGATAATGTTAAGGTTAAATCAATAGTAACCACAGAGTTGACAACTACAGATAAAGTAATAGCAATAGGAACATCTACGGGTGGAACTATTGCATTGGAATATATCCTTACTCAGTTAGAAGTGAATTGTCCGGGAATCGTTATTGTGCAGCATATGCCTGAGAAGTTTACAGCCGCTTTCGCAGAGAGATTAAACAAAATCAGTAAAATAGAAGTGAAAGAAGCAGTAGATAAAGACCGAGTGATGCACGGCGTTGCACTCATTGCGCCGGGTAATAAGCATATGTCTCTGCGGCGAAGTGGTGCTCAATATTATGTAGACATTTCGGATGGTCCTTTAGTGAGTCGTCATAGGCCTTCTGTGGATGTTCTTTTTAGATCAGTTGCAAAACATGCAGGAGCAAATGCAGTGGGTATTATTATGACTGGAATGGGTGACGATGGGGCTAATGGTATGAAAGAAATGCATGAGCAAGGAGCTTTTACAGTTGCACAGAATGAAGAGTCTTGCGTTGTATTCGGTATGCCAAAGGAAGCTATTAAAAAAAATGCAGTCGACAAAGTAATTTCTCTGGAAGAAATTCCAAGTGTTATAATGAAGTATAGGTCAATATGAGTAAATCTGTTTATCGTAAAGAAGAAATAATTCGTCCTGATGGAAGTGTTGGCTTTGCTATCGTCTCCTTTAATTTGGAAGATGTCTATTACAAAGTAAAAGAAGTTTTGAACAAATACTTTTCTGATGTGTTATTTGAGAGTATTCCGCTCACGGGATGGACGGCTTCACCTTCGGAAATTGGATTTAATCCACCGGGGAATAAAACGCGTATCCTCTCCTTCAAGAGACGAATCAATCGAGAAGAGCTGCCAGAGATAAAAGAACGATGCATTCAAATTGTGAATACGTTTCAAAAGCAAGATAGTTCCATTAAAATTATTCCAGGTTATCAAACCCTTTTTAATACAATACTTGCATCAACGACAGATGATTTTCATAAGATTTATTTATTTCATGGAGTTTTTGCAGAGGTAGTTTATAAATATGAAAGCAGGTTATTGCAGTGCACTGATACTGCGCCAACCTTTTTTTTGAATACGGATGTGATTTATTATTTTACAAACCTACGTGAATACTTCAACCAATCAAAACAAATTCAATAAGCAAGAGAGATTAACGTAAATGAAAGCACTGATCAGAACAATTATAAACATTCAATTTTTTTTTCTATTATTGACGGTAAATTATTGTAAGCCTCCTGAATTAAAAGTATTAAGCATTGAGTTATGCGAGAATTTTAGCAGTGAAGGAGTTTGTCGGGAAAAAATAAGTAATGCACATACTTATAATATTGCGATTGACCGAGCAAAAAAATTTGAAAGTTGGGAAGCTCTTAGTAATTATATGTATTTTCATTCAAGGCAAACACCTGGATTTATAGTTCGCTTCAATAGAAAATTTACTCTCACTGAAAAAGAAATTTTGCACAAGACTTATAAAGCTAATTACAGTTTTTATGGATCGAGTGGACATGTAGAGGGTCTTGATATAGGAGAGGACTGGATTGGTTCTTTTCAATATTTGGGAAGTGTTATCAAGGATAGGCAAAGATTATTCAAAGAGGAAAAGAATTATCCCAAAATCGAGTTGCTCTTTCCTGCAAATTTGAAATTCACTTTTGAATCAGGACTTGCTAAAGGGGATATTACCACAGAATTGAACGTTAATTTACAATACAAAGAATAGAGAACGGTTCTCTTGAAAGAAGCTAAAGTTTAAAAATTGAAAGTGAAAACCTCTTTAGATGAAGTTAATTCAAAAACTCATTACATTTTTTATATTCTTTGCTTTCGTTGTTAGCATTTACTTATCAATCTATCGCGGAATCTGGCAAAACCTTTATATTTACACAAATAGTGATTTATTGTATATTCCCTCTCTCGTTAAAGACTTTTGGGAAGGCTTCTATGATTGGAGATTATGGGTATTAACCCCGGCTCCTTATTTTTTCCCCGATATAATTATTTTCTTATTTATAAGTTATTTTACTTCTAATTTATATCTTTCCTTTTTTATATACGGTTTGGTTTTTGCTTTGTCTTTGATTTATACAGTTGTTTCTTTAATTCAAATGAATCAGGCTCATGTTTCAACTATTGGTATTTACAAAGCGGCAATTTATTATTTTACGCTATTTATTTCTATCCTGGCTTTTTTTCCAGATGATATTGGTTTGTTTCTATTTCCATCTTACCATACGAGTTCTATTCTACTCAGCTTATTTTTGTATGTAATTTTATTAAAAGCTAGAACGAGGATTCGAATATTTCTATTTATCAGTATTTCTACACTTGCAGTTCTTTCTGATAAACAAATCTTGTATACATTTTACTTTCCTTTTTTAATCGCTTCGTTTTCTCTTAAGTCAAAAATTAGCAATAAAATCCATTGGAAATGCTTATTCTATTTTCTAACGAGTCTAGTTTTTAGTTCATTGATTTTAAAACTTTTATCAGCTTTTGACATATTTCAAATTCCTTCGATTCCAATCATGGCGGAGTTAAAAAAGAATATTTTGCAAATGAAAGCAATTGCAAATACCAAGCATATTCTGCCGGAATTACGGCTATTTTTCTATGATTATTTTTCAAAAAAACTTATTTTATTTCTAACATTTCTAATATCATTAGGGTTAAATATCTATTATTCGATAAAAAAATTTGAATCAAGAATTGATATACGTTTATTTTCTAGATTTGTTTTATTGATTTATTTCTTTTCAATTTTATCTCAAATGTTCTTCGGAGTATGGGGAGGATTTAGATATTTATGGGCTTTGTTTTTTTTTCCATACTTCTCAATTTTTTATTACACATGGAATTATCGGAATAGAATTTTAACAAACCAAGGTTTAAGCGCAGTAAGGGGGGACAAACATTTATACTTTTTAGAAGGAATAGATCAAACCAGGTTCCTCGGTTTTAGCTATATAATAAGCTTCCTTTTAATTTGTATAACTTGGTTCTTTCTTTTTCAAAAGGAATCTATAAAAATAGAGTATAACAATCCTTATCCTCCTTTTGTTTCTTGTCTTGATTCTCTAAAGACAAAATATAATTTACGAAGTGGAATTTCTGATTACTGGAATGCAAAGCATATTCGATATTTGTCGCACAAGGGGCTAATAGTAAATCAAGTCTTTGTCGATTTTGAAAAATATAGTTGGATTCATAATCGCGATTGGTATAACAAAGACAAGGAAGGGAAAGCAATTTTCTACAATTTTGTAATCCCTGAGAGACTCGATACTGCAAGGATTCAAAAAAAAATTGAAAGCCAAAAAATAATAGAGCAATGTGAAGGGAAAGAAATTTACATTTATCAGAAAGGATTTGAGTTTTAGACTCGATTTTTTGCTCGAAGGGGGACTTGAACCCCCACACCTTGCGGCACAAGCACCTCAAGCTTGCGTGTCTACCAATTCCACCATCCGAGCGTGTAGATAAAGTCAGGATTATTCGCTCATAATTTTTGTAAAGAATTTTAGCTTTCAATTAAATACTGAAATAAAAAATTCTTTCAACTCAAATCGGATTTCTCTAATTGTAAGACAAAGCCATATACTTTCAAGCTGAGCCTTTCTTGCAAATTTTCCAATTTCCGAAGAAATATTTATTATCTCTAAAGCTTACCAATTTCTCTTGCTGCAATGTTTCCTTCTAGGATAGCACGCTTAGCGTCTAATCCTGAAGTCTCCTTCGCACCACCGATTACGAAAACTTGTTTTTCTGGGTGCTTCTCTTTGTAAGAATTTGCTAATGAATCTTCCTTATCTTGACCCGCACAAACTAGAATTGTATCGCATTCGATAATTTTTTCTCCGGACGATTTCAAGTCTATGACAAGTCCTTCTTCTCTAACTTCTTTGTAGCTGAGGGATGTATAGAACTCAACTCCAGTTGATTGTAATTCCTGTAAAAGCGCCCAACCCGTAGTAGTTCCAAGTCCTGCCCCAACTTTGCCTGACCTGCGCAAAATGGAGATTTTGCGCTTTGCGGAATGTGGTTGAATTTTTACATCCGTAAACGAGGCAACATTGTATTTTGCAAAGTATTCATCGATCGTCGGATCGTGGTCTTCGAGAAGTTTGTGAGCCGAGTCACACCCGATTCCTCCACCACCGATGATGGCGATTTTTTCTCCTGGAATAAATTTTCCGTTTAAATAATCCACATAGCTTCCCACTTTCTTTTTTTCTAAACCGGGGATATTAAAACCGCGGGGGCGAACACCGGTTGCAAATACAACTGCATCAGGATTTAATTTTTCAAGCATTTCTAGACTGCATTCCGAGTTTAACTGGATATTAACCCCAAGGTATTTTAGCTCATGCTCGAAATAACGAATTGTTTCTTTAAATTCAAACTTCCCTGGAATACTCGCTGCCATATTGAGTTGTCCACCGAGCTTATTTGATCTTTCGTATAACGTTACTTCATGTCCGAGTGTCGCAGAAAGGCGGGCTGCTTCCATTCCGCCGGGACCCGAACCAATGATAACTACTTTGCTTTTCTTACCTTTAGGCATTTGGGAAAATTCTAATTCTCTGTTTGCCTCAGGATTTACGAGGCAAGACACCATTAGCTCCTTAAAGGTATGATCCAGGCAGGCTTGGTTGCAGGCTATACAAGTATTTACTCTCTCAGAATTTCCTGCTTTTATTTTATTTACGAATGCAGGATCAGCAAGCATTGGTCGCGCCATACTGACAATATCCGCTTCTCCATCTTTTAAAATTCGAACAATCGTTTCTGGAATATTAACTCGATTAGATGCAATGATAGGAACACCCGGAGTTGCATCTTTAATTTTCTTTGCAATCTTTGCCCAGGCTCCACGGGGAACTAACATACTGATTGTTGGTATTCTAGATTCATGCCAACCGATTCCTATGTTGAGCGCATTCGCTCCGTTATCCCTAAGTAGCTTTGCCATGATCAATACTTCTTCGAGAGTTGGATTTCCAGGAATTAAATCAATGCCGGACATTCTATAAACGATCGGATAATCAGGACCTACCATTTCTCTTACTTTTTTCAAAGCTTCGATTCCAAAGTTCATTCTTTTTTCTGAATTTCCGCCAAAGAAATCTTCTCTTTGATTGGTTACAGGCGAAAAAAATTGGTTTATTAAATAACCTTCGCTTCCCATGATTTCTACAGCGCCAAATCCTACTTGTTTAGCGCGTAATGCCGATTTGCCGAAGTCTTCAATTGTTTTCCATGCTTCGTCTTCAGTAAGAGCGTGAGGAACAAATCGATTGATAGGTGCACGAATAGCAGATGGAGCAACCAATTCTCTGTGATAGGCATAACGTCCTGCATGAAATAATTGAGCGCATAATATACCTTTGCCTTTTAAGCCCTGGTTTACTTTTTCTAATTCCTTGCAGTCTTCTTCTTTTTCAAAGTTGAAGAAAATATTATTTCCTTTGCCCGCATGATTGACTGAAATTCCTCCAGTGGTTATCATTCCCACTCCGCCATCGAAGCGTCTGCCGTAGAAGGCAATCATTCGCTCGGCTGTTTCGGGTAAGCCTTCTAGACCTAAATGCATTGATCCCATAATGATTCTATTTGGTAGTGTTGTTTTGTTGATTTTAATTGGTTCAAAGATTTCTTTAAATTCCATTTGCATTTCCTTTCTTATAGATGAATATAAAATAACGTGATACTATTAAGTTTTCGGTAAGCAAAGAATTATGGCAAGTCATTTCCAAATATTATGCTTAAAAAGATTTCTTTTGATTTATCCAAAAAAAAAGATTGAGAAACGCAATGTATAAACTGCGATCCTCAATCTTCTTTTTTGATGCTTATATTGAATGCTTTAAAAATATTCTTTTTTGTGGCTAATCCTATTCATCCACTAGGATCAAATCTTCGACAATTGCTTTTCCATCTTTTGTAACGGAGATTTTAATTTTCGATTTTCCTTTGCGAACTGTTTTGTCTATTGAAGCTGCTTTTTCTTCTGGAATAAAATATTCTTCTATCCCAGCTTCGAATCTTCCGTAATTGCATTTGCCTTTTAGAAAAGCATCGCAGTCTTTGAGCCAAGTCTTCTGACAAGATGGAACGAAATTATGATTAGCCGCTTCTCCAAGCTTTAAGCATATGCAACTTTCTTGATCGTTCTTGAAACTATCATCCTGACAGGTATCATTTCCATAATCAACTCTGTAAGTAACATAGTGACCGGAAATGGGGTTTACTGGGTCGTATCCGCTAATCGGAAGGATAAATCTCAAGCCTGATTGAAGCGAATAAGCTTTGAATACAGTTAATAAAACTAATGCCGCTATTGGTAGAATAAGAGAGGGAAGGAAAAATTTGTTCTGATTCATATAAGTTCTCCTATGAAGCGAGTAATTTTATCTCTGTTTTTTATGTAGAAAACACAGACTACAATGATGAGTATACCGGAGAAAATGAGTCCAAAGGCAGTGAAGATAAGACTAGTGAATAATTGAAAGTAGGCGACAAGGAAGCGAATTCCAATAGACACAATCGCAAATTCAAATAATCGTCTCGATTCCAAAATATGAAATAAAAAGCCGGCCACAAACCAAATTACAATGAATAAAAATGCATCCAATGCTTGCGAGTGAAATCCGAATACATGCGCGCAAAACATAAATAAATAAGTTCCAAGGCCGATGAGTAAAAGTAGGGCTAATTTCTTATTTTGTAAATAGGATAAATAAACACTGACACCTGATAATAGAAGGCTAATGAAGAGTATCCCTTGTAGTAACTGTCTGGATTGAATTGCTGAATTCATGTCTAGAAGTCCTAAGAAAGAAAAGAAAATGCTTCCCGTCAAGAACCCGAACACTGACCAAAACAGGGAAGTAGAGCCAAAAACTTGTAGACTTGCTTTTGTAGATGCTTGCAAAGGAAAAGAAATTACTAACATAAGAGCGGGTAATAAGGAGTATGTCCATGATAGAAGAATTTCTTCTTCCTTAAAGCTACTGACTGTTTCAATAAAGAAAGATGTAACTGAAAAGATAGTTGCCACGAACCAAATATGAGTAGTTGCTCTTCCTGTAGTGTGTAAAACAATTGGAAGTGTTATCGCGCACCAAAACAATGCTGCCTGGTAAAATTTTCCACCGGTGTTATAAATCTGTGAAATTAAACCAATCGATGCAAGGATCAGAATAAAATAGGAAACAATCAATGTTTCTAATAGCCATTTCTTATCTGTATCCTTGTAACGATAAATAGAATAAGATAGTCCGCCAAGTATGGTAAAATCCATCAGTAGCTTAACGCTGTCTGCAAGGTCTTCCCAATTCGATGCGATAAGCGAAATGATTCCCAGGCAAATTACAATTGCTCCTAGCGTAATAACAGTATAAGCCGCTAGATTCTTAGGAGAATGTTCTTCTTCATACAACCGTATGGATTCAAACTGAGTTTCCGAAATGAGTCCGGCATTTTTCCATAACATAAGTTTTTTTAATATTTTATTCATCACTGCTTATCCTATTTCTGTATAATATAATTCAATCTAATTTCCCTTTGATTAGAAAATAAGCTAGAATTTCCGTTGAATGCCAAAGCTCATCGTCCATCACACCCTGTTTTACAAACTAAATTTTTAGGAAGCGCATAAATCCAAGTTTCCCCTCTTAAATAATTTTCAAGGGGAAGAGTTGTTTTTTTCTCCGAATTCAAATAACAGTCGGCGAGTATTCCGCAGAGTTTTACTGTTTCTTCGGCAGGAAGAATGCCTGGAAAAGCGTAACTGTATACATACATTGGAATGATATCAAATCCATCAGAGACGTATTCGGTGTAAGTCTCTGTTTTTGTTTCCGTTCGGTAATTGATGGGTGAACCATAATTACTGACTGTTCGGCTGACTGTTCTATTTTTCTGAATTGGCTTTGTCCTATAGACTTTTTTGTCTTTTAGAAATTCACTCTCTAAAAAAAATGCAAGGTTAATATCTTCTCCGCTTTCAATCGAAAACCCAGTGCTAATTAGAAATGGTTTGACTAAATGGAAATTGGATTGTTCGCCTGAGGAGTTATCTATATTTACTTTTATCAGCTTATTTCCATTAGCCGTTTTAAAAAATATCTTTCGAAGCTCTTTTCTTAGATTCATAAGATAGCGTATCTCTTTTTCGTAGGCTATTTTATAACCGATCCAATGCTCTAAAATTGATTCGAAAGAATCATCATTTAGATCAACTGGAATCTGGGTTAGAATAAATATTGCAAGTTCTGTCTCTGTTTGCGATGCGTTCGATATGTTTCTTACTATTAAATCATAAAAAAAATTCATTTTCGTATCATCTAGAATTCCGAGAGGAAAACGTTTATTCGGGCTAAATGAAATATACTTCACTAAAAATTCTTCTGGTATTTTCGTTATTTCAAGCAAATCTGGATTGGACTCTGCTAGTGCGAGTGCATACAAAAGCCAAATCGCCTCCGGGCGATCAAAAATTTCCTTTGGGCTAAGACCCATTTCTCGGTAGGAGACGTAGACAGTAAACCCTTGTTTTGCGTAAGTCTCTGCTCCAAAGCCTTTTCCTATTTCTGACCTTTGCTCATTTGGCTTTAAGCCAAGAGCTAATTGAATAGTCAGTTCCTCGTCTTTACGCATAAGGAGTCCTGATTTATCATGAAAAAAATCCTCATAAAATCCATTTTGCACCCAAGGATTTTTTACCTGGCTTTGAAATGCACTTTTCATATAAAAGTTTTTCTTAACTTTGTAACGGACTTCGGGTTGGAAAAAGGCTATTATAAGTGCAAAGTAGACAATGCAAGCAAGAAAAGACGGGAGGAAAAATAAGATTAGCCTGTGATATTTTTTTTCTTTTAGGATTATTGCGATAGTCGAAGCGCAAAGAAGTAAAGTAATCCCAACGATTGAATTATCAATCCAAAGCCATTCAGAGCTAAGACCAAATAAATCAGACCAAGTAAAATATAGAGTTATTAAAGGACTAAGTAAAAAACAAAAACCTATGATAGCTGACACTAGTAGACTTTCTTTCTCTAGCGCATTCTTCGTATTTTCCTTTTGAGTATTAGATGTATTTTTCTCGTTCGGGAAAGTAGGGAATTCTCCTTTTGGGACTTTATCTTTAAAAATGCGATTTGGATCGAATTCTTTTTCGACTTTTGCTACCATCACTTTAAAAAGAGGAGTATTATTTCCGTAAAGAATGGAAGCAAGCGTCAACCATGTATTATACTCTCCGCCTGCTGTAACCAGGGATCGAGCAATTTCTAAAACGGTTTCTCCATAATCATTGGTAATATCAGGATTTGCACCGTTTTCTATTAAAACACGCACAGTATCTAGTGCGTTAGGAGAAAGAGAATAGCCGATTGCTTGTATATCACCAACGTCGGCTGCATAAAATAAAGGAGTGTTTCCTTTCTCATCTTTCGCATTTGGATCAAATCCTTCTTCTTTCAATAATGTCTCTGCCCATTTAGGCAATTGACTTTTAGCAGCATTGAATAAATCATTGGATTGGATATCTGATGACATTCGTATATATCTCCGTGATCAATATTTTTTATTTTAGTCTAATGCATTTATTCGAAATAAATTCCCAATAATCTGAAATGTATTTTATCGAGCCAAAGAAAACAACGGCTATTAATAAGTAACCGGAGATTTCCGGAAAGGTTGATATAATCAAATCAGGAAAATGATTTACTAAAAGGGGAAGGCTTAGGTAGTGAATAACGCAAACTGCTACAAGGGCTACTTGCCATTTACCCCAAGCATTGGGTTTTCCCTGTATTCCACGCTTGAAGTATAAAAAAAGTCCAAGCCATACTCCAATGATTTCTCGAACCATATATAGAATTAGAATCCAGAGCGGAAACTGAAAGTAAGCCGTTATAGTAGACAGTCCACCAATGGTTACGATTTTATCGGATACAGGATCTAGGTATCTACCTAGAATTGTTTCTTCGTTTAAAAGTCTTGCAACCAAGCCGTCGAGATAATCACTTAACACGACTAAAAAGCAAATGAAGACTAAAACGTAGTAGTATTTTAGAATGCTCGTATCTTCTTTGAATTCTGATGCATATTGAACAAAAAATGGTAGGAGCAAGGCTCTAGAAATTGATATAAAATTTGAAATTGTAAAAACTTTATCTTTTAAGATTTCATTTTTCATTATTCTTGATTTTACTTTGTATATAGAGTGACATATGATCTTTGTATTTTTCTTGAAGCGCCGGATTTTTCCAGTCATTTCCTGAAAATTTCTTTCGACATGTTTTCTTTTCGCAATGTAAATCCACCGAATACTCTGGATTTGTCTCTGTCATCGCATAATCAAAAGTTAACTCTTCCCCGATGCCAATTTCTCTTAGAGCGACAAATACTATTTGTCCTCTCACTCCACAATTTGGCTCACAGCAATGATTCATACGCCAGTCATCGCTTGGCTCTTCGGGGTTTAGTGGGCAAATCAAAAATCCATTTTCAATATAATAGCTGTAATCTTTGTATCCTTTTTTTTCTATAAGATTTGCATGTTGCTCTTCTGTGAGGATCAGTCCACCGGAAATGCTGACGATCTCTCCTTTCGGAATTGTTTCACGGGCTACCAAGCCGTAGCCTTTCTCTCCTAAGTGTTTTTTTTCTACTTTAGGACTTACGTAGCTTTCTGATTTTACGGTTTTTAAAATTTCTTCTGAGTATTCCATTTATTTGCCTCTAAATAGGAGAAGACTATTTCCAATTCTAATCTCATCAAAATCAAACAAAGCTTTCGGACGAAGAAGCTTTTTGCCATTTAAGAAAACGCCTGAATTAGAAACAGTGTCAAAGATTATGAAAACATTTTTTACCCTTTTGATTTTTGCATGCATCGGGCTTAACGAAGAATCCCAAAGAACTAAATCATTAGAAGCAGTGCTACCAATTGTAATCTCTGGCTTATTGATAGTAAACTGTCTACCCGGATTTGGTCCTTCTTTTAAAATTAAAATTCCTCTCTCATAGGATTCGCCTTTCTCTAAAACGTCAGGCGATACCTCATAGGAATTTTCTTGAAACGAACTTTCAGGTTTTTGAATGGTTGCAGTAGAAGAGGAAATGGAGTCTTCATCGTAGGAATATAAATCATCAGAGTCATCTTCCTTACTTTCTTCATTTTCTTCATAACTTGAATACTTTTTAAATGTAGGAGTGCTCAAAGTATCCGCAGAAATATTTTCATGGTAATAAAGATCATTTTTTAAAAGTTCCTCTTCTCTAAGTCGCATTTCTTCTGCGTAGGCTCTTGCTTTATTTCGTTTATTTACTGCATAGAGTAGAAGAATGCATATAAATAATATGATAAACATAAATGAATAAAAAAATTCAATATTCGAAAACTTTGATTTTGCAAAAGTCATTAGAGTTAAATCATAATTAGCCTTAAAATCGTTTTCACCAACTTTGAGAGAAATTTGAACGGAGCTTGAACGAAGCGGCTTTGCACTTTCCGCAAAAGGGGATTTATATTCTATGATCGGCGGAGTTTTTCTAAAAGAATAGAGTTGGGACTGCATCGCCGCAATAGAAGTATTTTTTTCTATTGGATAAAATTCGCCTTCGCTGTATTCGGCAAGGCTAAGATATTTTTTTTCACTTAATGCAAGCATATGAATTGGGAATTTTAATGCTTTAGATTTTTTGATTACACTTGCAATCGGCTCGTCCACTTCTACTTCTTTGTCAGTGCTGATTACAAAAAGCAGGTTTGGTAATTCATCTTCTCGCATTTGCGAATATAAAAAATTGAGCGCAAAATTAGTTCGATTTCCTGAGCCCTGTGAAATGGAGTCAATCTTTTCAAGAGCTTCCACTTTATCCATATTAAGATTTAAAAAATAAGTATCTCTTCCATAAATATGAATTCCAACTTTATCTTCTTTACTAAGACTTTGAACAAAAGTAGCGGCTAACTGTTTGGAGTATTGGAGACGATCTAATTCATTCGATGCCTGAATGGAAAGAATCAAACGAATCGGACGAAGCTGATTTGACTTTAAAATGCTAATAGTTTGAATTTGCCTAGTAAACCCTTCCCGAGTTTCTGTGATGTGAATACTTTCTCCTTGCAAAGGCTTTGCCTTATTTTCCTGCATGTAGATATGCACCATAGGATATTTATTTGCATCTACTTTTTCCAATTGAACCTTAGAGTCCGAGAAAATAGCCATTGGAAAAATAAGAGCGCTAAGAATTAGGCTTATAAACTTCAAAATTTACCTCGTTTCATCCATTCACTATTATTTTAAAACCAGTTTTTGTGAATATTCAGATTGTAATTTATTCATATTTTTATTTAGTAAAGTGATTTTTTCAATTAGCTCGCCGGACTTGAGAACAGTTACGTCATCTGCTAGTTCGCGAACGATTCTCATGTCATGTGTGATTAAGACAAGCCCAATTCCACTATTTTTCAACATTGAATGAAGTAGGCTTAGAGTCAACTTTTCATTGATTGAATCGAGAGCAGTTGTAGGCTCATCTGCGATGACAATTTCAGGTTTAACCGCTATTGCCATCGCCACTAGAATTCGCTGTTTTTCCCCACCGGAAAGATTTTTGGGAATAGAATGATAGCTCTTTTTAGGATCACGGATTTGCAATTGTTCTAGAATCTCCAAGATAGAGACTTCGTTGGCAAGGGTAGGGAATTTGAGACGAAAATAATCTCTCATCTGTGCCCCAATGGAAATAAAGGGATGAAAAGACTTTCCGGGATTTTGCGGAATGAGAGTAATTTTTTTGCCACGTAAGTTTTCCCAATCTTTGGTGGAATAATCTAAATAGCTCTTTCCCAGTATGGAATAAGAATCAAAATTTAGACAGAGCTCCGGGTGCGTTAGGTGAAAGATTGAATTGGCAAATGTCGTTTTGCCGCTTCCTGACTCTCCAATGATTGCATGAATTGAATCTTTTCTGAGTTCGAAATTAAAATTTTTTAAAATCTCTCTACTGGATTTATCTACAATGTTCAGATTCTTCACTTCCAATAGATTCATGCTTCACTTTCCATTTTCTTTTTTATCTTTAGAATGCTTTTCTTGAATTCATCCATTGCAGTATCGAAATTCATCAGGTTGAGGTTTTTTGAATTTGGATTCATGTCCTCCGAATTGACACCTTGATTCAAATAAAATAATTCATCCGATACAATTTGCTTCTGTTTTTTCGTCGCGACATCTAGAAAAATATTTTTAAAACTATCACCGAGGCTAATCATCAAAACCGCTATATGATTTACACTCATATGTAAGAATAGCATCTCTTTCCAATATCTATTCCAGAGGATTATCTCTTTCCAATTGAATTTATTTTTTTCGTCTAGGATTTCTAATGCTTTGTCATTTAGGTTTAAATTTTTGAATCTATCTAAAATTCCTTTAAGACTGGAAAATTCATTTTGAATGACTCGATTCAATTCTGCTTCTGTAACTTGAATGAGTCCGGTCACTTTTCCATCTGCGTTGATTTGTAAATGATTCGAAGTGCTTACGATGATTGAGTAAGCTCTTCCATTTTTTTCTGTGCCTTCTAATCTATAAAGCCCATGTCCATTTTTAGTCAATGAATACATGGTTCTTTTCACAACGAGACCTGAATTGACTTTTAAAGTAATCAAAAAATCGGTGAGCTTTATTTTCAAATCTTCCAGCTCTCTTTCCATTCCTTTCGGGCGTTTGGGAGGACGGCGCGGCTTATCTAGATCTTCCGCAGTCGGTCTTTTGGGAAAAAATTTCTTAAAAATATTTTTAAGCTTCATTTCCGTAATCCGGTCTAACGTTGGAAGGTCTATCCAAAGTTTTATTTTTGAGTTCAAACATCTTTGCCGTTTTTAAAAAGGTAGAGTAGGCTGAGGATACAGCAATTACAAATCCCGGGTATCCATCTAAGAATCCTAATTTAAAAAAATAAATTTCAATAAACTTACTCCAGGGTTTTAAAATAGAGCGGATAATTGAAAACGAGTTTCCTTTTTTAAATCGAGTGAATGCAACAATAGAAGAAAATTTATTGATTGTATCGACTTGATGGGATAAATCTTTGAAACTATAATGGATAATATCTCCTTTCAGCTTTTCGCCTTTTCCTTCAATGTCAATGTAATCATGAGGATTTTCGCCTGTCCAATGAGCATGTTCCTTTTTAAAGAAACGATAGCGATAGAGTGGATACCAGCCCGAATGACGTATGAATCGACCCATATGAAACGTTAAGCGAGATATCTTATAGCCATTAGAGTCAGTAGGATTTTGTAGAACTTGCTCGATACTTTTCATTAGTTCAGGTGTGGCTCTTTCATCTGCATCGAGCGATAAAATCCAATTACCCGCACACAAAGAAATCGCATCATTTTTTTGCTCAATATGACCTTTAAACTTCTGGGAAAAAAATTTTACCTTTGAATAGGCTTTGGCAATTTCTATAGTTTTATCGGTGCTCATTGAATCTAAAAGGACAATTTCATCTGCGAAATTGTGAACAGATTCAATACAATCCCGAATATTGGCTTCTTCGTTGAACGTTATGATTGCAACTGAAAAGTTTATTTTTTTGTTTTCATTCTTATCCAAAGAGAAAATACCTGTATTTATACGTTTATGAACTCAGATAGATTGTCGGTCATTTTTTTAAACCTCTTCATTATAAGTTTTCCCCTTTCCGTTACGGCTAGCCAGTCCTTTATCTTTCTTTCAGTCATACTATTTTTATACAGTTCTTTTTCCAATAAATCTCTTATAATTACACTCAGGAATCGGGCTTTTGTGGCTGCTTTGGGGATTTATATCGCCTTATTGCCAGCAGTTTTCGCTAATTTGGGCAATTACGAGAATTCTTTGGCATCAATTTTTTTGAAATCGGAAATTTCGGATTTTTGGATGTGCTTTGCAGTTCTTCCCGCCTTTTATCATATTCGAAACCCGGAAAATCGGACTTGGATACTGCGCTCAATTTATATATCCGTTTTTCTAGTTGTCCTTTCTGGATTTGTGTCTATCTTTACTCCTTTTCGTTTGGCTTCTTTTATCACTGCTGGATTTCAAGTAAAGGAAGGGAGTAGGCTTCAACACTTTGCCGGAGATTTTTGGGGACGTTATACTTATTTACCGATTGGGCTTATGAATACACATCTCACTTTCGGCGGCTTATGCGGATTATTCTTTCCGGGTCTTGTTGTGCATTTAGGCATGACAATTCGAGAAAGAAAAGTTTGGAAGAATGCAGTATTGGGATTATTCATTCTATTCTTTGGCGTTGTTTTATTTTATAATCAGAGTCGCTCGATTTGGTTGGGAATTGTATTTGCTTTCGGGCTAATACTTATTAAGCTCATTTCCAATATTGATATATCCAAGATTCGTATTGGGATTAAATATTTATCTCTACTTATAATTGCAATTATAATATTAGGAATTGCAAGCATTGGAATTTACAAAAAGAATTGGCTATTACAGAGAGCCTTTCAGGAAGGACTGGCTGACAACACCACGGAGAATCAAAGATATTTCATCTATAAAAATACTCTGAGTCTTGTTTCGGATCATTTTTTGCTTGGAGTTGGGAGTGGAAGATTCGATAAAGAGCACGAGAAAAAATCAAATGTGATGATTGATACCTTTGAGCAACTCTGGTATGAACTTTCCATTACTCCAAGACAACATGCTCATCATGATATGCTTCATTTTTATGCGATTGGTGGTATATTGGGATTAGTCGCTTTTTTACATTTTTGGTTTTATTTATTTCGATTATTTATAAAAAATCCACTTACATCTCAGACCGTGCTGTTTTCAGGAATTCTATGCATATTCATTGCAGGTTTTTTCCAGTGTTATCTTTTAGACGATGAAGTGGCTCTTCCTTTCTTTGCCTTCATTGGACTTTTTGCGGGAAGTTTACAAAAAGAAGATGCTAGGGCAAAGGCAATCGAAGGAATTAGAGCGAGAAAAAAGGCAAATCTAAATGATACATTTCAAGTTGAATCAGTTTCTATAGAAAATAGTTTGCTCTATTTAAAAAAGAGAATTGCCCTCGGAGGGAAAAATTCTCCCTTTGAAGAATACAATTTTTATACTCTATGTGTACTATTTATTCCAATCGCTTTAAGCCTTGGTTATATTTTTTACAAGACAAGATTCGAACCAATGCAGGTTTATAAGAGAAAAATTACTCTACATTATCCGCAAGATAAGCCTTTGGTATATTCCTCTCTTAGTGGTAAATCTGTATTATACTCTATAAATCATCATATAGGCGAGAATGATACTATTAAAATTGAAGGTTGTTTATCACATAGATTTACTAAACCGATTTCTATTCGAAAGACTCCATTTTTTATTAACTTAGAAAATTTGGCGACAGCGAATAATCCTCCGACAGAAGTTTATATTACAATAAAAGAAAGAGATTCCTTTGATCAAGATAGGCTCTACAGAGTCCATTTATCAAAACCAATCGGCAAAGAATATTTTTTTAAATTAGAAAGGTCAGGAAAAACGAATCTAAAGATTGACGATGAAATCCTTTATTTAAATCTACTCGAATCGAATCGATTTCCAGAAAATATTTACTTTAGAGATTTTGAATTTCGCTTCAATGGATTCGATAGACAACAGGAAAATTTTGATTTGCCGCTCATTGACTTTGGAGGTTTATGTGATGCTAAGTGAATCTTCTAAATTCTTCGGGTTAGTTTTTATATGAACGAAGAAATACTTAAATTCTTAAAAGAAAAAATAAAGAATTTATCTGATTCCTCGGGCTGTTATCTCTGGAAGAATTCTACGAAGGATGTTATCTATGTAGGAAAAGCACTTCGTTTAGCCGATAGAGTTCGCAGTTATTTGAATCCAAAAATATCGGATTTAAAAACAATTGCTCTTCAAAATGAAATTGATGATTTAGATTGGATTGCAACTAACACCGAAGAAGAAGCACTGATTTTAGAAGACAATCTAATTAAACGATATAATCCAAAGTATAATATTCGTTTAAAGGATGACAAGCGTTATCCGTTCCTTTGTGTTTCCACTGATGAGCCGTATCCGATGATTTATTTGACTCGTCGAATTAAAGCTGACAAGAAAAAATACTTTGGTCCTTATACAGATGTAAAGGCAGCGCGAGATATGCTGGATACAATTCATAAAGTTTTTCCAATTCGAAAGACAGTGCAAAAACTTCCACAGACAAAGCCGCTTAGGCCCTGTTTAAATTTTCATATCAAAAGATGTCTCGGTCCCTGTCAGGGAAATATTTCAGTAGAGGAATACTCTATCGTTGTGGAACAGATTGTTAAGTTTTTAGAAGGGAAAAAGGATTCTCTTTTGACTGAGCTTAGAAATCGGATGAATACTCATTCAGAAAGATTGGAATTTGAACGTTCCCTGATTTATCGAAATATGATTGAAAATATTCAGTCGATTCAAAAGAGGCAAACAGTCATTAACCAAGCGGGGGGAGATGAGGATATCATTGCTTATGCGAAAAGAAATGACGAAGGACAGATTGTAATCCTAGAAGTAAGGGACGGTCGCATGGAAGGCAAAAAATCCTTTGCGTTAAATGGACTTTCTTTATCTTCCGACGAAGAGGTATTTGCCTCATTTTTAAAATTGTATTATTTACAAGCAACCTATATTCCTACTAGTATTGTTTTACCACTCAATGTAAAAAAAGATGTAGAGTTATTAATTGATATTCTTGCCAGAAACCTTGGCTTTAAACCGAAATTAAAATTTCCGGGGGCAGGGGAGAAAAAAGCATTGCTCGGACTTGCCTCAAAAAATGCTGAGATGAATTTATCGGAAAGGCTTTTGGCGACGAAAATAAAAGATCAGACTGCTGCACTAAAAGAATTGAAAGAAAATCTAAAGCTGAAAGAATTGCCACGAATCATTGAATGCTATGATATTAGTCATTTTCAGGGCACAAACCCTGTGGCAAGTGGAGTTATGTTTGTAGATGGAAAGCCTTATAAGGCAGGCTATCGAAGGTATATTATGAAAAGCTACGAAGGAATCAATGACCCCGGAATGATGCACGAAGTCATTGCAAGAAGGTTGCAAAGGATTTTGAATGAAAATGAATCATTGCCTGATTTGATTGTAATTGATGGGGGCGAGGTTCAGTTAGCAAGGGCAACGGAGGCTGCGGTTGCTCTTGATTTGCCGCAACTTCCAATGATTGGACTTGCTAAGAAAAGAGAAGAGATTTATTTTCCTGGAAATAAGAATCCATTTTCCTTCGAAATAAATTCTCCGTCTATGCGGCTCTTGCGTCAATTGAGAGATGAGGCTCATCGGTTTGGAGTTAGTTTTCATCGAGAGAGAAGAAATAAAGCTACCTTAAAAACCGCATTGGATAATATTCCTGATATAGGCATTCAAAGAAAAAAATCAATTTTAAAAAACTTTTTAGGAAAGAAAAAACTGACAAGTGCAACTTTAGAAGAGCTTAAGCAAATTCCAGGTATCGGGGATAGACTCGCGCAAAAAATTTTTGAAAATCTAAAGTTGCAGTCTAAGAAATAATATGAAAAATTCACCACAAATTCTAATCGTAGACGACATTGAATACAATGTTATCCTTCTTAATCAAATTCTTCTCAATGCAGGTTATCGAGTATTAACCGCTATGCATGGAAAGAAATGCCTCGAAATTCTAGAGACAGAGTTACCTGATATTATCCTCTTGGATGTAATCATGCCTGAGATCAATGGATTTGATATAGCCGAAACGTTAAAGCAAAATGACAGAACAAAAGATATACCAATCATTTTTCTAAGTGCAATTTCTGACTATGAAACAAAACTGAAAGGCTTAGAAAAAGGTGCCGTCGATTACATAACAAAACCCTATGACGATAGAGAAGTGATCGCCCGGATCCAAATTCATTTGAAAATTCGGGATTTGGAAAAAGAAAGAGTGGAGCATATACGGTCACTGGAGACTTTGAATAAAGACAAAGATAGTCTTTTGCAGGTCATAGCGCATGATATGCGTTCGCCGCTCACTTCCATTATGCTCATGTCTGAATTTATGATGGGAACTGAGAAAGCAATAGATAAAGAGAAATTGAATAAGTATTCGAATACAATCTTTAATTCTAGCAAGAAAATTCTAGAATTGATTAATCAATTGATGCATACAAGCAAAGCTGAAACATCCAAAGTAGTGTTCTCGAATTTCGATTTAGTTAAAACTATTTCGCAGTCCACAGATTTGATTGGGAGAATTTTGGATAAAAAAATGATAAAGCTAGAAGCAAAGTTTTTCTCTCCTGAAATAATTGTAAATTTAGATGAATCGAAAATGGATCAAATTTTAAATAATCTTCTTTACAATGCGATTAAGTTTACAAATTCGAGCGGTTTAATACGAATAACCGCTGAAATCAAACGCGTTGATGAACTAGACTTACTGCATATATCTATTGCGGATAACGGTATTGGAATTCCTTCTAGTATTCTTCCTGAAATACTGACTAAAAAATTTAGTTATCATAGAGTAGGAACTGAAGGAGAAGAAGGAACGGGGCTTGGACTTTCGATTACTAAAGACTTAGTCAATGCGCTAAATGGAAAAATAGAAATCGAAAGTCAGGAGAATGTGGGAACTAACGTTCATCTTTATTTTTACAAGTATTGAAGTTCTCTATCGTCTTCTTTGTATAAAATTTTTCATTCTCATCTTGAGTGATATTCTTTAAGCGATAGTCAGCTAATTCAGAAATAAAATTTAAAGCCGGACTACAATTTTCTATGAAGAATTTATAGCTGCTAATACGAGAAATATAATTTCCACTTTCAAGTTTTATAAAATTATAGAGAACTTTTCTGTCCATATCTCCTAGATTTAAAGTTACATGTCTAGGGTGACAATGCTCAATTAGAATATCGGGTACGTCTAAATTGGATGCGCAGGATCTTTTCAATCCATTTACAAAACTCTGGAAGTCTCTAAGTGAATACTTGTAATAATCCTTTGGAAATTTTTCCGTTGAAGGTGTAAACACAATCGGAGGTGGTTCTTTCTTTCCTACATTTATATTAAACTTATCCTTTGATTTATTTTCTATTGTCACATCAAAGAATTCGATTTCCACCTCACTTCTAATTACGTCTACTTTACTCTTTGATTTTTCGTTTACCTTAATGTCTACGTTTCCTACAGACCTTTCTAAAATTTCTACCGACATACTTTGCTTTGCCGCATTATTTAAATTTATATCTAAATTCTCTGTAGATTTATTTTCTACAAGTAGTTTGACCTTACCTGCTGCTCTATTATTAAAATCAATGGAAACGTTTTCTTTTGACTTATTTTCTAAACTGATTTCCAAATCATCTTCTGAATGTGGAGCTATATCTACAGACAGTTTTCCTGGCTGAGATTCATCTATTCCTATTTCCACTATTTCTAAAGAATCGGCACTTACGCTAATGTCTTTTCGATCAATCACCTTTGCTGGCTTTCTCCTCGGAACAATGACTTCAGGTGGCGGTTGACCGATATTAATCGCAAAGTTTTTCTTTGCTTTATTTTCGATTGTTACATCAAATTCTTCGATGTCTGTGAAGATAGTATGGATTTCTACTTTTGGCTTAGATTTTTCGGCAACGTTTACATCCACTTTGCCTTTGGATTTATCTATGATACCAACAGACATTTTTTCTTTAGAGAAGTTGTTTACGTTTAACGCTAATTTGTCTTTAGACTTGTTTTCTACATTTAGATTTACTTTGCCGGCAGATCGATTGTTTATATCTACTGTAACATTTTCGTTAGACTTATTTTCTAAGTTGATATCTAGTTTTTCTTTTGTCTTCGGTCCAATGCTTACTGTTGTCTTACCTGGAACTGAGTCATCGATTGTGATATCAGCTTTTTGCATAGACTCGCTCGTAATTTCGATGTCTTTCTTTTTAATAATTTTTTCAGGAGGTTTTTTTCGATTTCGATTTTTAGAGGATTCGTATAATACAAGATAATCTTTTTGGAGTAACTTTTTATTGTTTGGATTTTCAATTAATAAGTCGTAGGTGCCTGCTTTAAATTTGTCCGTAGGAAAGAATAATTCTTTGTCGCTTACAATTGTGATTTCGGTTGGAATAACTGTATTACCCGCTAATAGACTCACCTTTGTATTCTCAAAGTAGTGCGCGCCATTTAATTCGACTTTGTCTCCAATTGCCATTTCTTGTCTTTCTGTGTCTAGAATTGGTTGCTGAGAAACGATCACTCGAAGTGGATTCCAGTAAGACCATACCACGGGCTTTTTAAAAAAATTTAATACACCAATTCGAAATTCATACTTTCCTTTGGGAAGATCTACATGGTAAATATTTTCATTTACATTTGTTTCTATGATTACCTTTTCGTCTGATTTAATTTCTATCCTGTAGCCATTTGCCGCTGGGATCGCTCGCCACTCAATAAATCCGGTGTCTTTTTCAGCAAGAAGTTCCATTGTAAATAATACGATAAGCGATAGAATTGAAGCGATTAGAATTTTTTAAATGTGCTAAGATTTGTAATTAGGTTTTTATTTTTCATAGAATTATATTATTTATCTCGATAGATTGTGTCAGGAGAGAGAATTTTGATTTCTTCTGGTTTTAAATTCTTTAAGCCATCATTGCTTAGATCAATTGTAAATTTCCCTCTTGCTGTTTTTCCGGGTGAATTTTTCTTATCATAGGGAGTTACATCCCAGAGAAACGTTCCCTCGCTAAACTTAGAAAAATTTTTGAGCGTATAAGAGTTATTAGTTACTTTCTCATTTAGTAGAGTCTTTGTTTTTTTCCCGGCTTCCGATATTTTTACTACGTAATGAGTTGCTGGTTTTACTTTGTCCCAACGAAATTGAATTTGCTTATCTTTACTTATATCGACTGTTCCCGCAACAGGAGAAATATGCTCGGGCGATAAACCGGCAATAGACTCATTTTCTATTTTTTTCTTTTCTTCAACTTTCTTCTCTTCTCGTTTCTTTTCTTCGATTTTCTTTTCTTCTACTTTAGCTAATTCTTTTTTCTCTTCTTCTTTCTTAGTAATTTCTTTTTTGTTGTCTTTCTTAATTTCTGTTGGAGTTTTTGCAGGAGGTTGTTTTGTTCCAATTGTGAAGGAACTCACACTGCTTCGAATTGACGAAATTCCATCAGAGGAAGGTTTAGTAGTTACACGCCAGAAGTAGGTCCCTTCGCCGAGGCTGTTTAAACCGATTGAATTCGAGCTAACAGGAATAGATTTAATAGTTGAAGTGAAATTGCTATTATCCGCAAGTTCAAGAGTGTATTGACTGACTGTCTCACTCGGAGTCCATGCAAAAGTGATGTTTGGATTTCCCCCTGCAGAGGCAATTGTAGCACCATTGGAAGGGGAAAATAGTTGTAATCCTGTTTCTTTGATTAGAATAAATTTTCTACTTTCACTATATTCAATTGCACCGGAAGAATTTTTACCACTAACTCTCCAGAAGTATGTTCCTTATGGCAAATTCAGATTAGCCGAGGCAACATTCTGTAGCTTAGTATCAACTCTTTTAAAATCTCTTAGTCTGCTTAATTCAAACGTTGGATTTGTATTTGAGCCTGTGGCTGTCCATCTAAAACTAATTGGAGTAGAGGAAGATGTGCTGATAAATTTCTTTTGATTTTCAGGTTCCTGTAAAGCAAAAGGGACTTTTCTTGTGGATACTCCTGATTCGCCTAGAGTCGCTATTTCGTTTGGATTGAGTTCTTTCGAGTCTCCTTTTCCTTCGATGATTGCTTTGCCTTTGTCAAGGGAAACATTGATTCCATCGCTTCCGGAAGAATCAATCTTTGCATCACTACCTGAAAGTTTTATCGTCTGGTTTTTTGTTTTTACAATCAGTTGTTTATTGGGATCCGTTCCCTTTGAACTATTAATTTGAATTGTGCCGCCTTCAAAGTTGATGTTTGGAGAATTTCCTGTGAAATCCAAATAGATCATAGTGTTTTCATCAACTTGAATTTCTGTTCCATCGTTTAATTTGATAAGAGCATCTGATTCAGGATAGGTCTTAATAGTATCCTTGTCTCTAAGCGGTGAGTTTGATTGAATCGAATGCCATACAACTGCTGATTCAAATTTACGTTGTATGGAATTGATTTTGAAAGATACAGTTCCAATAGACTCAAACGCACCTATATTTATATTTCTATGCAGATCAAAATAGAAAAGACCTGCAAAAAACAGTATATTAAAAATGAGAAATGCTGGAATATTCCAGTTCTTATTCCAAGATTTCATACTTTACTTCTTTTTCCTCATCATCAGATTTTTTCTTTTTACCCTTAGCCGCTGGCTCCGGAGCTTCATATTTTATATTGAGTAACGTTCTTAACTCTGAGAGAGTCTTAATACAATTTGGATCATCTTTCCTTCCTAGAACGGCAAAGATTGTCTGCGGATCTTCTTTTCCTTTGACTTTGATAGATTGCATTTTCTCTACATGGAAAATGTCTTTTACTTTTGAGTAAGCTTCTTCAGAAATTAGTATATCCGTTCCAAAAGGTTTATTCAATGACTCAATTCTAGAAGCAAGATTCACAGCATCGCCAATTACGGTATACTCCAATCTTTCGTTAGATCCAATTTGTCCTGAGATCACATAACCGCTGTTAATCCCTGAGCCAATTTGGATGATTGGTTTTTTGTCACCGCCTCTGCCCACATTAAATTTTATAAGAGCTTCGCGCATCATTAGAGTTCCGTTGATTGCATTTACTACAGCCATGTCATCATGATGAAGTGCACCCCAAGTTGCCATGATTGCATCTCCAATGAATTTATCTACAATACCATGCGTTGCTGTGATACATTTCACCATTTCGGTCATGTATTGGTTTAAAAATTCCACAACTTCTTCAGGTTCTAATTTTTCTGAGATAGAGGTAAATGAGCGTATGTCAGAAAAGAAAATGGCGCAATATTTGCGTTCACCGCCGAGTTTAATTTCGCCTTTCATCGCCATTTCAGCTATGTCTTTGTTGACAAATTTACCGAAAGCGTCTTTCATTTTTTCGCGCTCATCAAGACCTTTTGTCATTGAGTTAAACGAATTAGTCAGAATACCAATCTCATCGTGGGCGCCTACTTTCAAGTTGACCTGATAGTTGCCTGTTTCTACTTCATGGGAAGCATCGACCAATGTTAAGATAGGATTGGTAAGACTATTAGCATAAAAGTATACAAATAGAATTGAAAGCATTAATACAATAATCATTAGATAGATATTTCTGCGTTGAAGATTATATACCTCTTCGAAAGCTCTGTCTTCATTGACAGTCGAGATTACACCTCCAGACATAAAGCCTAGTTTTTTAAAAGAGCCAAGATAATATAGATTATCCTCTTCTAAGAAACGTTGGTATTTGTTGCTTACATTGCTAGTCAACATGCTCTTAACAATGGGGGAGTTAGAAGCATTTTTTCCTTTCGTAATGAACTCTATATTAGGATGTGCTAATAGATTTCCTTCTTCGTCGACTAGAAAATTACTTGCAATGCCTGATGTTTGAAATGATTCCAGAATGGCATTGAGTCGAATGAAGCTAACTATGATTGTTTTTTTATTTCCAATTTCTTTAAACGGTATGCTAAATCCAAGAATAGGAGCTTTAAAAATTGGACTTGCATTTCTTAAAATGGTAGCACCCGCGAAAGATTTTACAAAGTAACTAGACATTGCATTGGCAGTGCTGATAAAATCATTTTCTTCTGTAGAGACATTGGTCTGCTTATTCTCGTTATAAAGCTTTTCAATCATGACGAGCTCTTCACCTTCTTGCTTGTAAACTCCAAGAAATAAAACGTCACTGTCGTTCTCAAAGAAAATCCTCTTAAAATCTTTATCTTTGCCCTTAGCCCCTTCCTGTTCAATTAAGTTTTCAGCGGCTAACTTCAAATTCTTTGATAGGGCTAAGAATTTAGAACTTAGATTGTCCGTTAGAATTAGCGTCATACCAAGAGTATTCTCTTCTATGGTAGTTCTCGCATTATTCTTAAATACATAAGTCGCAATGCTTATGATTGAGGATAGGGAAAATAGAATGATAGTAGAAATGATTAGAAGTAATTTGAATCGAATTGTAAATTTCGACTTTTTAAAATTGGAAGCTACTTCATTTTTGGAAGTGGATATGGGTTTTGCTTGGGCATTATTTGGATTGATACTCATAGATTTTTCACCAACTAAAATACCTTTGGGACAGCCCTAAAAATAATCAATAAAAAAACCAGTTTTTTCAGTTTACCAAATTCGGCTTTTTTTCAGGATGTTTTCATGAGTTCTAATGATTCACCTAAAAAGACATTTTCAGTCCGTAAAAAAATTGTTGCCCACAAGAGAGCGGGCGTTTCTTTTCCACTTCTTGCCTTACTTACGAAAGAATCTTTCGAAGGTGGGGACTTTCATACACTTGAGTTAATGGCTGAATGGGGAAAGCATACCGGTGTGTCCATTATTCAAATTTTGCCATTGAATGACCTTGGGAATGGAAGAAGTCCCTATAGTTCTATTTCGGCATTTGCTATTGATCCTTTGTATATTTCGCTTCATAAATTAGGGATAAACGTTCGTAGTCGCAAAGAAAGAATTGTAACACTTGATTTGAATTTGGGTAGAATCCGCGAATTAAAAGTGCAGAATCTGCGAATTTTTTATAACAAAATTTTTAATGAAACGTTAAAAGATATAATAAAGAATTTCATGAATCAACATCTTTGGGTTACACCCTATGCTGCTTTCAAAGTGCTCTATAATAAAAACTCCGGCTCACATTGGAAGGATTGGAATTATGGAAGTAAGTATAGTCTAGAACTGCAAAAAGAAATTATTCGCGAAAACGAAGAGGAATTTTATTTTCTAGTCTGGATTCAATATATCGCATACCAACAATTACGCGATGTAAAAAAGAAGTTTGAGAAGGAAGGCGTTTACTTAAAGGGAGATATGCCAATTCTTACTTCTTCCAATAGCGCAGATGTTTGGTCTCGAACGGAATTGTTTGATCTTAGCCTCAATTCTGGTGCTCCTCCTGACAATTTTAGTGAGGAAGGGCAAAACTGGCATTTTCCTGTCATCGAATGGGATCGAATGAAGGCGGAAAATTATTCCTGGTGGAAAGAGAGACTTGAATACTTAGAGCATTTTTATCATCTATATCGAATTGATCATGTGTTAGGGATGTATCGTATTTGGGCAATTCCTCTCGGTGCTAAGTCTGCTAAACTTGGTTTCTACCATCCACAAGTTGGAATTAAACGAGAAGAGTTCTTAGAAATTGGACTCGATCCATACGATTTTGTGAAGCGCGAAATTATTTATGAATTTCAAAAAGATGTTTTCATTTTTTATTGGGATTTTTATAAATTGGAAGGTTATTACACATTACCCGAAGAGACAAAGAAAATATTATATCCATTATCCCATAAGCATTTAGAAGAAGATGAAGCGGAATGGAGAAAAGAAGGGGAAGATGTATTGAATTTCTTTTTCAAGAATACAGAAATGCAAGCCTGTGCTGAAGATTTGGGTGCAGTTCCTTCTTTTGTTCGTGATAGTATTCATGAGAACAAAATCATTGGACTTGACATTATCCGCTGGACAAGATCATTCGAAGATGGAAGTTATATCCCTGCGGATAAATATAGACCACTTGCAGTGTCTTCCCTTTCTGTTCATGATACTTCGATTGCACTTGATTGGTGGAATACAGCCTCTCATGAAGATCAGAAAGCATTTAGAAAGCTGATTCATTTAAAAGCAACGCATAATGATCCTTCTGAAATCGCGAGGGCAATGTTGCGATTCGCATTTTCTACTAACAGTCTATTCTCGATTAATCTCTTACATGATTTTGTATTTGATTCAAGTTTTTTTCCTGAAGCGGCTACTCCCAATAATATGCTTTATCATCCGGAAAGACATAGAATTAATGTTCCGGGAACACCGGAAGATAAGAATTGGTCTTATCGATTTCCTTTCTACGTGGAAGACTTACTTGCAAATGTGCGGCATATGGAAGAAATCCGCTTTATGTTAGAAGAGTCAGGGCGAATCGATGAATAATATTTTCGGAATCATACTCTCCGGCGGCTCTGGTAGCCGAATGAAATTGGACAAACCAAAGCAATTTTCTACTCTAAGAGATTTGAGTTTACTTGAGCACTCTGTTAAATCTTTTAATGATTGGGGATTTTTTAAATCAATTGTTGTGGTGTCTAATCTTGATTACATTGTTGATACTGAAAAGTCAATTTCCAAATATCTTCTAGCAAATGATCGAATCGTGCCGGGAGGAAATACTCGGCATGAAAGCTGTCTACGCGGACTAGAGGCTTTAAAATACGATGATAAAGACATTATTATTTTTCATGATTCAGCTAGACCTTTTTTTCTAAAGTCCGAATTACACGCAGTAGCCAACGCAGCTGTGATGTATGGGGCGGCTACTGTTGCGGATAACGTTTCTGAGACTGTGGTGTCCTGTGGACCTGATGGAAGAGTGCAGGGCATTTTAAATCGAGAAGAAATTAATCTAATCAAAACGCCTCAGTCTCTGCATACTTCACTCTTACAAATTCTCCTGAAAGAAAAAATGGAAGAAGATCCGACAGACCTTTGTTCCTGGGCTTTGCAATTTGGAGTGAAGACTTATTTAATTCGATCAAATCCTTTTAATATGAAGATAACGAGAGAAGGAGATTTGGAAATGGCAGATCGATACTACGATTTATTTAAACAATTGGAACAAAATTAATTGGATCCATTTAGCGACTTATACCAGGAAAATTTCATTACTGGATATTGCAAGAAAGCGGATACTACTGATTATTTCCGTCGAATATTGGGTGAGAACGAAAGTTCAGGCTATACCGAATTAGACGGAATAAAAATTTCTCGCCTGGGTTTCGGGTCATATCGCATCGCTCGCGGCAATTTGGCATTTGCCCGTTCCATAGAGATTTCAATTTTAGGTGGCGTGAATTTAATTGATACCTCGAGCAATTATGGGGATGGCTCTAGCGAGTCTTTGATTGGGGATGTTTTAAGAAACTTAATCTCAAAAAGAGAATTAAAACGAGAAGAAATCTTTATTGTAACCAAGATTGGTTACATTCAGGGTAGAAACATGCAAGTAGTAGAAGAAAAGGAAAAACAGGGAAATGGATTTTCTGAAGTGACTTACTACGATTCGAATTGTTATCATTGCATTAGCCCTGATTTTTTAGAAGACCAGTTAGAGCGTGCAAGAAAACGACTGGGATTATCTACTATTGATGCTGTTCTCCTTCATAATCCAGAATATTTTTTAATGGATCGCGAAAAGCACAATGTGAGTGAAGAAAAATCAAAGGCAGAATACTATGAGCGCATAGAAAGAGCTTTTGCTTTTTTAGAGTCAAAGCGCAAAGAAGGTGTTATCCGCTATTATGGAATTTCCAGTAATACATTTCCAATAGAAGAATCGGTTTACACGCATACATCTTTGAAACGTGTCTTTGATATTGCCGAAAAGATTCGAATTGTAAATGAGTTAGAATCTTCAGGGTTTCGACTTATCCAATTTCCTGCGAATCTATATGAAACGGGATTTATTACTGAAAAGAATAATGAGGATTTGTCGATTGCGGAATTTGCTTTAGCGAATAATCTATTTACCCTTGTCAATCGTCCTTTAAATGCGATGAAAAAGAAGGGCGGAATGGATAGACTTGCCATACAGGAAGGAAAGAATCTGAGCAAAACAGAGATTAGCCTGAATGATTATTTGATTCGGTTAAAAGAGTATCAGGAAAGAGTATTTCACTCTCTAGGTATTGACAATGAGGATTTTACTTTTGTTTCTGTAATTGAAACTTATAAAGATAAATTCGGGACAGTGGAACACTATAAGCAAGCACTGAATTATTCTATCATACCACAACTTAAGAAGGTTCTTGGAAGAGTGGAACGCCTTGATAAGAATAAAGAGTTTTATGAGGCATATCTTGATTTGCTTAACGAAGGAATTGAAAAACTCGGTGATTATTTAGATGCAAAGTTTAGCATTAAGATGAAACCTTTACTTGAAAAATTGCAAAAGCTAGATAGTGAGTTAAACGATAAAACTCTTTCGCAAGCCTCTGTCTTGAGTCTATTAAGCTTTCAAGGAATTAATTCTGTATTGGTTGGAATGCGTAGTGAAAACTATGTAGAGGATATGCTGCCGATTTTGAAAATGCAAATGCCGAATCTAAAAGAAAAGGATTTGATGGATCTTGAAATTTGATATTGAAGTCAATCCTATATTAGAATTTATTTCCAATCATCCGAATGCCTTGGATACTCGAGAGTATGCGTTTGCGCGAGCAATTGATTTCTATAACCGAAAAAAATACTTTGAAGCACATGAAATATTTGAGTTTCAATGGAAAAAAGAACAAGGAAATCAAAAATTATTTTTGCAAGCTCTGATTCAAATTTCTGTGGCGATGAATAAAGTATATGTAAATGTAAATTTGGTTGGAGCATTGTCGCAGGCGAGACTAGCACTAGAAAAACTTTTATTTCTCAAATCAAATGCTCCCGATTTAAAGAACAAATTAGCTTGCTTAGAAGTAATAGTGGAAAATCTTAAAAGGTTAATTGATATCATTGAAAGAAAGGAATTGGATACCTCTGATTATGCGCCGCCTGAATTAGTTCCTGAATTGGTCGAGTTGGTTTTTTGAAATTTTTTTGCTTCTAGCTCATCTAATAAATTTCTAAGTTCTTCAATAAGAATTGGTTTACTCAAATAATGAGACATTCCGGCGGCAAGGTATTTTTCCTTATCGCCTTTTATTGCGTTAGCCGTAAGAGCTACGATGTAAGGCTTTACAGAAATGCTTTCATCTTGCATAATTGCTTTCGTTGCATCGAGTCCATCCATTTCTGGCATTTGAATGTCCATGAGAATTAAATCAAAGGATTCTATTCTTGCCATTCTAGCTGCATCGACTCCGTTCGAGACTATAGTTGGGGAGTAGTCTAGCTTTGAGAGGATAATGTTGAGTAGCTTTTTATTTGTAGGATCATCTTCCGCAACTAGAATTTTTAGTTTTCGTTTTAGGTTAGGATTCTGTTTGCGCTTGATCCTATTTTGTGGAGATTCATCGTCAGCTAAGATTTTTTTTAGAGAAAGCTTTACTGTGAATTTAGATCCAACATTTTCTTGACTTTCTAGATAGAGCTTTCCATCCATTAATTGAATTAGTTTTTGGGAAATAGCAAGTCCGAGTCCAGTGCCGCCGTATTTCTTCGTGCTAGAGGAATTTGCTTGAATAAATCTTTGAAAAAGCAAATGTTGTTTATCCTCTGGTATACCTATACCGGTGTCTTTAATCTGAATTGAAATTAAATCCGACTCGAAGGATTCACTTATTTTTTTAGCTGTAATTTCTACTTTTCCCTTTTCTGTAAATTTTATTGCATTGCTTAGTAGATTGGAGATAATCTGCTTTAGCCGCGTTACATCTCCAACTAAAACTTCTGAGAAATCTTCGTAGATGAAAAGGTTTATACCAATATTTTTTTTCTTTGCTTGCACGATGAAGAGTTGGATTGTTTCTTTGATTGCAGTGCGGATATTAAAGGGCTGTGCCTCCAATTCTAGTTTCCCGGATTCTATTTTGGAATAATCTAATATATCATTCAGTAAAACTAAAAGACTATGACTGCTATTTCTAAGAGTTCGGACTTGATCTTTTTGCTCGTCTGTAAGGGGGCTATCCATGAGTAACTCCGCCATTCCAATGACTCCGTTCATGGGTGTGCGTATTTCATGGCTCATATTAGCGAGAAAGTCTTTCTGGGCTTGGTTTGCTTTTTCTGCTTCCTCTTTCGCCAGGTTTAATTCATAGGTTCTTATTCTTACTTTCTCTTCGAGGTCACGATTGACTGTGTCCTTTAACTTTTCCTTTTCAATAAAAGCGTTTAAAAATCTCTTTGATAGAAGAATGGATTGGAAGAGGATAAACGTGAGTATCCCGAATGGACCAAGCTCTTCCCCCCTATAGATTTCATTCATATAGAGAAGATCATTCACTATAACGGCTAGAAGAACAAAAGAGCCAGTGAAAAACAAGTAGGAGCCTTCTCTTTTTTCATTAACCGCTTTAATCAGAATTAAAAAACCAAATAGAAATTCCAAAATACCGACAATTTGGGAGGGAATTGCAACTTTGCTAAAAAAATCAGAGGGAAATAAAAGGAGCAAAGAAAAAAAAGTTGCAATCAAGTAAAAAATTTTAATATAAAGAAAACGAGTTAGACTTGGATAAATTTTGCATATGAAATGAATTCCCATTGGAATTGAAAAGAACCAGCTCAAAAATTCTAACCTTACATATACGTCATATGGAATTTGAGGAAAGGCTTCGGCTAATACTCTATAGCCAGTAGAAATCAATCGAACCAAAACTGTGAGACAAAAAATACTAAAAATTAAAGACGAAGTGTCAAGTCGATAGAATAAATACAAACCAAGATGGTATAAAACCGTGATGAAAATTACTCCTGCAAGAAAAATTTCAAGATCTCGCTTTATTTTCACATGCCTCGAAATTGCTTCGTGTGTTCCAAGAATGGGTGAATTCCACATTCCTCCTTTCCTGTAATGAAAATTAGAAATTTGAATAATGATTTCCAAATTATCGTTGTATTGCGGCAAATAGATAGTTAGCGGTAGTGTTCTCGGGATTGATGAGTAAGTGTCTGTTCCTACTGTCCCTGATTCTTTAACGATTTTTCCGTTTATGATCACTTTGAATGCAGTTCCCTGTTCCTTCATAGTGAGTGCAAGCGGTGGCACATCGGGAGGAAGTTTTATTTTTAGACGGAATGTTGCATAGCCTATGCCGCCTATCGCTTCATCGCCGAATGTAAATCCATTCCAGGATTTTGGAACTTTGATGAATTGGGGCTTTTCAGTTGAGTCAAAATTTTTTGAGTCAAGAAGCTGTTTCCATTTGAAGTCCCAACTTCCTTCTAGTTTGTAAACAAAAGAGTCAGTAAAGCGAGCTGCTTCTAAATCCAAAACCCCCTGTATAGCATTCGCTTTCGAGAAACGAGGGTTGCAAAAAAGGAGGAGTGGGATTAGAAGTAAATATTTCACGAAAATTTGGATGGGATATTTAGCTCATTTTCGATACGGTCACAGAAAATTCTTAGAACTTCCGTTCTGGCAAAGTATTTGTCATTAGCCGGAATTATATGCCAGGGTGCATTGGGCTTATGCGTTTTTGAAAATGCTTCTTCGGCAGCCTCTTCGTATAACGGCCATTTGTCTCTATTTCTCCAATCTTCTTCTGTCAATTTCCATCTTTTTAAGGGGTCGTCTTTTCTTGCATTAAATCGTTTTAATTGTTCTTCAGAAGAGACATGTAGCCAGTATTTTATAATGATAGCACCTGAATCAGAAAGATCATCTTCAAAGTTTACAATTTCTCCGAAAGCTCTTTGCCAATTTTCCTCGGAGGTAAATCCTTCTACTCTCTCGACTAAAACTCTTCCATACCAGGATCTATCGAAAATGCCAATATTTCCATGAGCAGGAATTTTATTCCAGAATCGCCAGAGATAATGGTGATTACGCTCAACTTCATTAGGTGCCGCAATAGAGCTAACAGTGTATAGCCGCGGATCAATTCTTGAAGTTAATCTACGAATAGCCCCTCCCTTACCTGCGGCATCCCAACCTTCAAAGACGAGGATAATACTTCTTTTCTTCTTGTAGCTATAATGTGATACGAGCCTAGCTCGCTCCTGCAATTCGTCTATTTGCTTTTTGTAGTCTTTATTGTTTAGAGTCTCGGAAAATGTTACGCTTTGAAATTTAAGTTTATCGTTCATTAGATTGCCTGTTGTTCCTGTGATTTTAATACCTGTAGCATTTGTCTTGAATCAATTCTTAATTTTTCTTCGAGGATTCGAATGATCGATTCCATTACAGAGATTCTGCAGTAGTATTTATTTTTTGCAGAAACAATGTTCCATGGACAAATCTGAGTGTCAGTTTTGTTGAGGTATTCATCAAATAGCCGCTCGTAACTTTCATAGTTATCGAATTGCTTCCAATCACTTTCGGAAACCATCCACTTTTTCCCTTCGTCCGCTGCTTTCTTTAATCTTTTCTTTTGCTCTTTGGCAGAAATATTTAAAAAATATTTTAAGATAATGTATCTATCATTTAAAACTGTTTCTTCAAAATTTAAAATGGACTTGAAGGCTTCTTTGTATTCACTCTTGCTGATTAACTTTTCTTGTTTTTCATAACTCACTCTTGAATACCATGAGCCATCGAAAATAACATTTTCTCCGTATAAGGGAAGTCGATTCCAGTAGTCGTATAAAAAATGATGAGTCTTGCTTTTTTCTTCCGCGTTTTCGAGTGAGTAAACTCTAAGTCTACGCGGATCAAGTCTTGTAGTTATACTCTTGAGCAAATCACCCTTACCCGAACCAGCCCAACCTTCAAGAATGAGGATAGTGGCAAACTTCTGTTTGCTCGCTTCACTGAAGAGTATGTATAATCTTTCTTGTAAATCTTTTTCTACAATATCGTAGGCTGATTTCTCAAGTGTAGGAGAATCTTCAAAATCTTTTAAATGCATCATAGAATCACTATTTAAAATAGTGATTTTTTTTTGAAAAGAGATTTTTTAACTCTCTCGAATCCAAACACTCCATTCTCCTTTTTTTTCATAACCCAGTTTCCAACCGGCTCCTGGATTTTGGAAATGCGATCCAATCGAAACAGCGAGTGACTCTTGTCCAAACTCATTTAAAATGATTCCAGCAAATCCAGAATACTTTGGTGTTAAATCTACCCAATCTGATTTGGAAACAATACCAGCTTTTTTTCTGAGTGCGATTAAGTTTTTAATTTCTTCTTTGAATCCCCAATCAAAACAATCAGGCCAATACACGCAAGGTGTGCCGGGTGTTGTGAGAATAAATGCATAGGCAGAGGATTTAAAATGAGGAGGGCAAGGCCAGCATTCCTGTCCCCATCCGTTGGCAGGACTAAAAGGCGATGCACCCATATCATGATTATCCACGAAAGTTACAATGGAAGATCTTTCGTCTGGATTTTTTCTGAGGTTTAATCCAAATTTTAAATTGGCTGGATTGGCAGTTTGAATTTCTCGCTTGAGGCAAATGTCAAACGCGCATCCTTTTGAATCGCGAGCCCAACCGATGATTCTGTCTGCTTCGTTCGTTCCATATTTTTGAATCATGGGATCATTTTTTAAATAGGGGGAGCTTTGCCAGTATTCGCCAACAGAAAAGTATTCTTCGCCCTTCGTTCGCTTAATCCAATCTACAACGTCTTCTACTGCGTAGCCCCAAACATAATCCCATCTCCAACCATCAACGCCGCAGTCTAGCATGAGTTCATCCATAGCAGCGACAAATCGTGAGTTGACTTTATTGTTGTCTAAGGCTAAGTCGAATTTGCCGTCCATGAATGTTCCGCCGGTATCTCGTCTTCCAAGACTCCAATGTTCTCCGGGATGTTCCCAGATATCTTCTTGCATTCTATTTCCATCGCGATGATTTGTGACTAAATCTACAATGACTTTTAATCCGAGAGAATGAAGTTTTGAAATTAGTGCGGTTAATTCTTGTTTGGTTCCGTAGCGGGAGTTGAGATTGAAATCTCTCCAAAAATATCCTTCGCCACCACCGTGTTTGCCGTTACTCTCCCAGAGTGAATCATCAATCCAGGGAGGAGGGAGGTAAACCATTGTAAACCCCATCTCGGCAATTTCGTCTGCCATATTTTTTAAAACCGTATACCAGGAATCGTGACGCCAATCCATCGTTCCTGTTCCTTTCGTCTTAACTAAATTCCAGTGAAATGCTTGTAGTATAATGTCTTTTCCTGTTCCGCGCGGCATAGTTTTCTCCTTGATGAAAATCGATATAAAGATTACCACCGATGTATTTTCGATTTTTGGTATATTGTAAGAATCTAGAAAGGTTTGTAAAGGTTATTTCGATTAGAGGGGAGCTTTTATTTTTAATAGTAACAATACAGAAAAATAACCAAAGATTATAGTTGGTGAACCGAGCTTGAAAAAGCAAGCTCGGTCTTTAAAAATGTTAGTTAGGTAAACAAGAAGTTGCTGCTTGGCATGCAGAAAGTGTGCTGTAACAAGTTGGTGCGTTAGTGCAAGTATAGGCAATAGAATTCGTGCATCCGCCCGAAGTTCCTTGAAAGCCGCAACTAAATGCTCCAGAAGCACCAACTAGTAAAGACAAGGAAAATGTTACACTTGAAGAAGCACTTGTTGCAGTGATTGTGTATGCAGTTCTTGTTAATACAGAAGCTGATGGAGTTCCAGAAATTACACCAGTTGTAGTATTGAGAGTAATTCCAGTAGGTAACGCTGGACTTACGCTGTAACTAGTTGCTGTAAAATTTGATGTATTTGGAGTGAGAGTTGTCATTGCTGAGTTTAATACTAATGCTGTTACCGAACTTGCTCCACTGTATGTGAGCGTTGGTGATGGTGTAGCTGAACGTGATTGGCTTTGTAAAGCAAGTAATCCAACGATTGCCGTTGTATCGTCTTTTTTTTCTGTTTGTTGGCATGTCAGGAATCCTAAGATTACTGACAAAGCTAAAATGGTTTTGATTTGATTCATTTTTATCTCCGATATTTTTTTACAAATAAATACAATGTTCTCATTTTTGTCAAACCTAAAGTAAATTCTTACGAAAGAAAAGTTATATTTAATATAGCAGTTCGATAGTTATATTATCGAAAAAGTATTATATACAATCGTATTATAAATATCTTTTCTTCATTCTCGCCCCGATGAAGTAGAGGGTCAAGAGGCTAATTATAAATATCCCCAATACCAAATAAGGATTCACAATGTTCAATATATAAGGTAAGGATAATGTCAATACTCCGCCGCCGATGAAGGGGGATGTGAAGGGGGCGGCTTCTGCGTAGACTTTGAGTGCTTTTGTTTTGCATTCGGGGTCTACCATTTTCATAAGCATGAGCCCAATGCCTGTGGTTCCGTTTACCATTCCAAAGTTGATTAGACTTAGTTCGAATGAATATTCGTCTTTAATGAGTCTAGTGCGAATATAATAGTGACAGAAAACATTCCAAATAAATCCGACAGTAAATAAAATGCCTAGAGGAATGATTGCATCTGAAATCACTTTCATATCAATACTTGCAATGCCGGCAAAGATGAGCAATTCCATAAAGACGTTAGACGCTAGGTTTATGATTCCATTGTGAATTAAGTGTTGATGACGAATTAATTTTAAGAAAGTCTTTACTAAGACTCCACCGATAAGCGCGTAAACAAAGAGAGGAAGAGAAGGAACAAGTCTTTTTAAAATTGCAATGGGTGAAGTATCCGAAATATTTTCCAATAGAACTAAAATATTGTCTTTCATGAGAGAGCCAAGTAGAAAGGCACCAAAGATCAATGTTAGAGTAATGATAACTCTAACTGGATCAAGGTTGAATTTTTCATGCTCTTCTTCTTTGACGACACCACTTCCCCGCTCGCGCTTAATAATGATTATCCCGCCAACGATGCCAAGAATTAAGCCGACAGTCGCACTGAAAAGTCCATATTCCTGTCCATTGGGTAGACCATTGTCTAGAAATGTTTGATTCATAGCAACAGCAGTTCCATGTCCACCGGCAAAACCTGTTTCTAGAACTGAGGTAAAGGCTAATGGCAAATTAAAAAAAGGTTTGAATAAAAAAAGACAGAGTGTGAGCCCAACGACCATTTGCCCCACAATGGTTATCCAGACTAAAATGGTTTCGCCGAGAGATTCTTTGAACTCAGATGTTATTTGTTTGCCTTCGCTTCGCTCTAGAAATAGAGCAGCAAAGATTAAAGCAATGAAAATCGAAGGCCAACTTTTCCATGTGGTGTAGATAGGAAGAGTTTTCCATTCAGGAATTGCTGTGAATAAAGAAAGAACGATAAGAGAAGAGGAAAGAGAAACAGGGATTCTATATTTTTTTAGAACTCCAATTCTTTGCGTAATTACACTGGCGAGTCCAAGAATTACAATCGTCAAGAAAAAATGGGTCATGGCTCTTTCCACATACCTTTTTCTTTTATTAATTCAATTAGTTTTTCATCTGCTTGTTCACTTGGAATTCCTTTGGCTATTATCTCTTTGCCGTAATAAAGATGAACCTTACCCGGACCTGCTCCTACATAACCAAAATCTGCATCTGCCATTTCACCTGGTCCATTTACAATGCAACCCATGATGGCAATCTTAACACCTACAAGGTGACCGGTTGCTTTTTTGATTCGAGCCGTGGTCTCCTGTAAGTCAAACAGGGTTCTACCGCAAGAAGGACAGGATATGAATTCTGTTTTAGAAGTGCGAAGTCTAGTTGCTTGTAAAATATCAAAGCATAGGTTCAATACTTCGTTTGGATTTGTATTCTCTGCCACAAGGCGAAAGGCGTCTCCAATTCCATCTACAAAAACGCCACCTATGCCGACTGACGCACCGTAGAGAGCATCTTCTAGACTATCGAATTTACCGAAAAGTAAAATTGGAAATTCAGAGTTTTGTAAAAGAAAACCAAGCTTTCTATAATCTAGCAAGATTTCTTTCGTTTCTAAAGAGAAGATAATGTTTGTTAGCCGGTTCTCCTGCAAGACTTTTACAAGATCGGGAACGACGCTTAAGTCTTCGGCGAAAATTTTAAACTCACAGGTCTTTTGTCTGTCTTGAAAACTCTTTAGAAATAAAATAAAATTTTGAGAACGAAAATTGTAATGAAATGGATTGAATACAATTTTGTCAAACTGCAAAAGGGAATGAGAGTGCTCTAGAATGCGACTATCGAATTCACCTAGATTTGCAGAAAAAGGAATTTTTACTTTGCAAGCTTTTTTAAGTATTAAAAGCTTATTGAGTTCTTTCTCATTTTGCAAAAGGAAAGAAAAAATTTCGTGTTTTACGTTTTCATTTATTCTTGATTGATCTTCAACTAATTTTTCTAAGCTGTCACTGGTGGTAGTGTCAATATCAAGGGCTGTTTCTACTCGAATTGGAAATTTTTCGCCAATGCGTAAATCTCCAATTGGGACAGGAGAGCTGTAAAAGCGTTCGTATTGAAATGGATTTCGAAATTCTGAATAAGATGTATTATCCGCTACTGTGATTGCTGGCGGCACGGGAATTGATTTTTCTCGTTCTAATTGTTTTTTAAATAGAGTGTTGTATTTTTCTACAAGACGCTTTGCTACTGGAATTTCGTGCACTGCATCTTCCGTAAGAGAAACTCGGATAGTATCTCCAATTCCATCTTCGAGTAGAGATCCGATACCGATAGAAGACTTAATTCTTCCATCGGCTCCATTACCGGCTTCGGTTACTCCCAGGTGGAGGGGATAATCGATGTCATGCTCTAAAAATTTAGAGACTAATAATCTGTATGCCTCTACCATAATGATAGGGTTTGATGATTTCATAGAAACAATAATATCTTTGTAACCTTCAGATTCTGCGATTCGAATAAATTCTAAAGCGGACTCGCACATCCCGGCAGGCGTGTCGCCATATCGATTCATAATTCTATCCGAGAGAGAACCGTGATTAGTCCCAATACGCATCGCGACTCCCAATTCTTTGCAACGCTTGACTAGTGGGATAAATGTTTCTGCAATTCTACTAAGCTCTTCTTTGTATTCTGCGTCTGTGTATTCTCTTACCGCAAACTTCTTCTTATCCGCAAAGTTGCCCGGATTGATTCGCACCTTCTCAACGTACTCTACCACTTTGAGCGCGACTGTGGGAGTAAAATGAATATCAGCCACAAGGGGGGTTTTACAATTTACTTTTTTTAATTCGTTTCTTATATTGATTAAATTTTCTGCATCAGCCATGGAAGGCACAGTGAGGCGAACTATTTCGCATCCAGCATTTGTTAAATCCAAAATTTGTTTTACCGAAGACATTGTGTCTTGCGTATCTGACGTGGTCATAGATTGAATTCGAATTGGATTATGCCCCCCAATGCCCACGTCTCCCACTTTGACTTCTCTTGTTAATACTCTTTTATAGCTAAATGGGAAAATATTATATCGTAAATTCATAGTTTTACCATTTTGCTTATGGCTATTTTCGTAAAGTAAAAATATTCAAATAAAAAAAAGGATAAGATTGCTACTAGGCACAGAGACGCAGAGAAATTTCTAGAGAGTCTTGTTCAAAAAATATTGTTTGGTTTCGTTATTCAGGTTAATAATATTCAGTTACAACGTGATTTTTTTAAATAGATCTCTTTCACATGCTGCACATGAAAAAAAAATGGCACAATTCCATATTCCTCCGTGACTCTGTGCCTCCGTGGCAAAGAAGCTTTTTTAATTCTTGTCAGGAATTTAAGTTTGGAAATTCTATTAGCATTCGTATGAAAGCAAGTATAATTCTAATCGGTCTTACTAAAGTTCTAGTAAATCAAATCAAGAAAGAACTAAGTAAATGCACTGCAAAAAATTCATTTGATCTACTTTCCTTTGGAGATGCGCGAGAGGCTTTGAATCAGAAAGAAATGGATGCGAATATAATTGTTTGGCAAGAAGCAGAAGATGAAAATTCAATGGAAAGTTTCAATCAATTCAAGAAAAAATTCCCTGAGTCTATAACGATTTTGATTTCAAAGGGGAAAATCGAAACTATTATTCGAGAGATAAATGAGACCGGCTTATTTAGAATTGCCGCAGATCCTGTAAAAATTCCTGAAATCGTTAAATATATAGAAGAGGCAATTCACAAACAGCAAAGCTTACAAAATCAAAAAAAGAAAAATACAATTAATGATAAGGAAGCAATTCAAAAAGAATTATTGATAGCGCAAGAAATTCAAAAGAATTTATTGCCGATAGATTCACCTAAATGGAAGAACTTAGATGTTATATGCTTTAGTGAATCAGCCAAAAATGTCGGTGGAGATTTTTACACATACTACGGAATGCAAAATGATAGAACTCTTATCAGTAAACACCTAGTAACCGTCGGTGACGTTTCGGGCAAAGGGATCTCAGCCGCTCTTCTTATGGCGACTTGCATTTCGCATATTGATAATACGATGAAGCTAAATTTAAAACTTCCAGAAAGAATGGCTTATCTTGATAAACTGCTAGTTCCCTTTACAAAACCACAAAAACAAAACTGTGCTCTTTGCATGGTTGAACTAGTAGGGGTTAACACAAATCATGCGTTCGTTAAGGTTGTAAATGCCGCTTGTATTCCTCCCTATATTAAAAGAAAAAATGGAAACGTAGAATGGATTTCAGCAAAAGGATTCGCACTCGGGCAGGGAATTGGCTCGCAGTTTGGTTACAAAGAAGCGACAGTCGGAATCGAGAAGGGGGATATGATTATTCTAGTGAGCGATGGAATCATTGAAGCAAATAATTCTAAAAATGAACTGTTTGGATTTGAGTCGTTTAAACAAGTCTTAGATTCAGGCTCAGTCAATTCATCGAAGGAAATGCTAAATCATATTCTAAAAAATATTTCTGAGTTTACTCGAGATTATGAACAACACGATGACATGACAATCGTTGTAATACGTTATCACTGATATGTGATTCCTTATTTAGCTCGGTATTTTTAAGCTAAGAATTTTTAACCACGAAGAGCACGAAGTTCACGAAGGATTAAGCTTTATCCATTTATTTTTAGGTTGCAGAAAAAAAATAATAAATAGAAACTGAAACTATTCGAGGTGAAGTATGAAATCTACTACTAAATATATTTTAATAAGCGCAATACTCTTATTAGCCGTTATGCCTATTCGCAAAGTTCTTGCCTTTTGTGGATTCTATGTGGCAAAAGCCGATGCAAGTCTTTATAATCAAGCGTCCCGCGTTGTTGTTGTGCATAATGACGATAAGACGGTGATTAGTATGATGAATGACTATCAGGGAGAGTTAAAAGACTTTGCGCTTGTAGTTCCTGTTCCCACGATTCTAGAAAAAGATCAGATTCATGTGGGAGACAGTAAAATCATTGATCACTTAGATGCATACAGCGCTCCTCGACTTGTAGAATACTTTGATCCCGATCCCTGTCATGTGTATGAAGAAGAAAAAAGTATGATGGATGTATTTCGAAAAAAAGAGATGACTGTTCCAACCTCTTCTGCGACGGGAGGTAAAAAAGATTTGGGAGTAACTGTAGAAGCTTCTTACACAATTGGAGAATACGATATACAGATATTATCCGCAAAGTATTCAGACGGACTTGAAACCTGGCTTAACCAAAACGGATACAAAATTCCAAAAGGAGCAAAGGAAGCACTTAAGCCCTATATCAATCAAAAACTAAAATTCTTCGTAGCAAAAGTAAATCTAAAGAGCATGGCTCAGGGGCTAACGTTTCTTCGCCCCTTACAGTTTGCTTACGAGTCTCCCAAGTTCATGCTTCCAATTCGTCTGGGAATGCTAAACGCAAAAGGAGAGCAAGATTTATTAATCTATATGCTTTCTAAAAACGGTCGTGTAGAAACAACGAATTACCGCACAGTCAAACTTCCAAGTGACTTAGAAGTTCCTGAATTTGTAAAATCAGATTTTGCAAATTTTTATAAATCTATGTTCGTAGAGCAAGCTAGAAAAGAAAATCATCGTGTAGTGTTTACTGAATACTTTTGGAATATGTCCTGGTGTGATCCATGCGCGGCAGAGCCACTTTCTAATAACGAATTACAGCAATTAGGCGTATTTTGGATTGGGGATAATCAAAATCAGCCGAAACAAAATTGGAACGGTGCTCCACCACAGGTTATGGTAACCCGTCTTCATATCCGCTATAACAATGAAACATTTCCAGAAGATTTAGTATTCCAAGAAACCAAGGATCAACAAAATTTCCAGGGTCGCTATATCATCCAACATCCATGGAAAGGAAATCCAAACCAGTGCTCCAAGGCAAAGGAATATTTTATCCAGCTTCGAGGCAGAGAAGAAAAGCGCGCTGAGAATTACAGAATGTTAACCGGTCTCGAACTCGGTGAGATCAAATCCAGAATGAACTTGAAAGACGAGCCTAAGGAAGAAAAATTATGGTGGAAGAAGATTTGGAAGTAAAATAGCTAACTTTCCGCCCCCCGCTCTGAAGGAGCGGTCTAGCAGACCTCACCACCTGCCGCCTGATGGCTAACGGTGGTTCGTCGGTGGAAGAAAATTTGGAAGTAAAAGTTTGTTAGCCACAGAGGCACAGAGAGAAAAAAGTTGAATCTGTCATCATATGTTAAAAGAGGTTTTCTTTTTAAGATAGTAAAAAATAAACTTAACAAGAGAGGGGAGGAGAATAAACCGAGTCCGTGTCATTGGTCAGAAAGACCGACGGGAATGCAGGTTCACCAACCCTAAATTAAAACTCTGGACAGTTCAGTAGGCTTCGAGCCTGTATGCGTGATGATAGAGTCTAATTTTTTCTCTCCTGCTAAGCCGTCTTTTGGGTAATTTCCGTTATTCAAAGGACGAAATTTTTACAAGAAAAATTTTAATAGAGGTGATAACGATGAGATACATTGGGATTGATGTGGCAAAGGTACTTTTGACGTAGCGTTTCCTTCTTCTAATTCAAATTACAAAGTCGTCCAGTTTGTAAATAATGAAGAAGGTGTGAAAAGTTTATCAAAAGTTAAAACAAGATGATAGAAGTGTATTAGAGGCAACGGGCTCTTATTCAACACTGCTAACCAAAAGAATCATGGAATCTGGTTTGAGGTTTCTGTTGTTAACCCCTTACAGACAAAATATTTTTCTAAGATGACATTGAGAAGAACGAAGACAGATGCGTCAGACGGAGATGATTGCAGAGTATGGCTTGAAGATGTCTCCGGAGCCTGAAAAACCTACTCCAGATTACATTGACGATAGCGTCAACGTAGAGCAGTTCTAAGTCAACTTAAAGAAACTGTAGTTCGATTTAAAAATCAATTCATGCATGAAAGCGAGTGCGTCCTGATAAGACTTCAATTAAATTTATCGAGAAACAATTGCGAATTTGCAAAAGCAGATTGATGAATTAGAAAAAATATGCAAGAGGTAGTAAAAGAAAAGCAAGTAAGTCTTTGAAAGTTTAGTAAGTATTCCCGGCATAGGAAAGTTATCCGCTATTGAATTAATAGCAATCACTTCGAATTTCGAAAACTTTACGAATTACAAGCAGTTATCCGCATACGTTGGATTATGCCCTCGTATTTCTGAATCGGGAACAAGTGTAAAGGGAAAAGTTCATTATCTAAAATGGGTATGAGTTCCACGCGGCAACTATTGTATATGTGCTCTATGGCTGCTATCAAATGTAATAAATCGTGTAGGAAATGTTTAAAAGACTAATAGAGAATGGTAAGCATCGAATGGTTTGCCTTAATGGCTGTCGCGAACAAACTAGTAAAGATTGCTTTCACAATCGTAAAAAAAGGCGAACTGTATGATGATAAAAAAGTATGTTTTTCTTGACTTTTTTATCACAGTTCATTCCCGAAATTTTCTGTCGGGAATCTCAACATCTTGAGACCCCCAACAGAAAATTTTGGGGGTAACGGGATAGTAGTTATTTTTTCTTAGCCTCCACCTCAATCACAAATCCTTTTTCGTATTTATACCCGAGAGCGGCTAATCGCTCTTCTGCTTTAATCTTCCAATCTCCTTCTTTTTGGTTATTGATAAAGTCGCGGAGGAATTTTATTTCTGCGTATTTGGGTTCTACTTGTTGGGCAAAATAATAGGATTCGGCTAAATAACTTAGAACATTCCTTTTAATAGAATCTTCACCTGGAATAAAGATAGGTTTAAATCCCCCTTTTCTTATTTCTTTATTGTGCTGATAACAACCAATTTCATTTTCAGATGCTTTCTTAAAATCCATTTGTTGAATTCCGAGGAATTGAATATTTGTTGATGTTATTTGTATTGGAAATTTTTTAAAACTCTCATAAATATCAAAAGGACAAGTTATGGTTTTAATACAATTCTTTCCGCAAGAATCTATATATGTCAGACTTTCAATCGCATATTTTTTATTTGAATCAGGTATTAAAACTCTATAAAATAGATTTAAGTTAACTTTCCTTGTCTGGGAAGAATCATTCTCCTCATTGATAACTAGCTTATTCGAAAAGCTAGCTGTTCGATCAACATCATTGACAGACGTTACTTCTACAATATTTAAAAAATTACGGGCTGCTCGTTGTTCAAAGGTAAGCTTTTTAAGAAGATCAGATCCTTTAAAAACTCTATAAATCCCAAATGCGACTACTCCTTGTTTGGCGCTTTCTTCAGGTGTTGCTGGATCAGCAAGTCTTACATCTTTTGCGGTGCAATCGAGAAGGAAAATAAAAATTGAAAGGAAGCAAATTGTTCTTAGTTGTAAATGCATTTTGAATTTCCTATAAATTGGTTAGCTTAAAAAAAATTTCTAAAATATCTACAGAAAATACTAGAAGAAAATTTGTTTCTAGTCTATTTTAAAAAGTTTTTATTGTGTTGATTTATTTAAGATTGTTTTAGAATCTCATTACATGGACTATATACTGATTCTATTTAATCGTTGCGCAAACTTTTATAGAAAAGTGAATCAGTATAGACCATTTCGGCTTATTAGAAGTGGTAAGGTGCAATTCTTTTTGAGAAATGGTATAAAGCAACTTGAAATATTAAAGGAAAAACAATTACTTTAGAAACTGAGATTCCGATTCACAGTAAACATTTTTACTTATGAAACTATTTAAAATTCTACTCTTCTTCTCCCTCTCCCTACATGCACAAGCATTCACCGTCGGTGAAGTTTTAAAATACGAAATCAATCTCTGGAAGATGACCGTTGGATATTCTACGATGTCGGTGAGCGGCAAAACGGTAGTAAACGGAGAAGAGTGTTTGGTGTTTGAAACGAACGCTGTGGGGACACCCTGGATTAACCGCTTCTTTAAAGTGGATGATCGGATTAAAAGCATTTGGAATGTGCAAAGGAAACTTCCTGTTTACAGCGAAAAGAAATTACACGAAGGATTTTATAAGCGAAATCATTCTGTGTTGTTTGACTTAAATAAGAAAACAGCCCACTGGGAACAAAATCAATATTCGGGTAATACAGATAAGGCGGGCGTTAAGCGTGATGGGGCAAAGTGGGTGGAGAAAGAAGGGGACTTCGCAAATTTGCCGAATGAATTTCAAGATATTCTTTCAGCGATTTATTTTCAAAGAGAATACAAATCAGAAGTAGAAATTGGAAAATCATTTTCAATAGCTCTCTTTGATGATTTAAAACTTACAGAAATGAAGATCCAAATTCTAAGAGAAGAAAAACTAGAAGTAACTATTAACGGAGTTGAAAAAGAAATTAATACTGTGGTTGTTCAGCCATTTATTAAAACGACAGGAATTTTTCGATCGAAAGGAAATATTTACATTTGGATTTCCAATGATGAAAAAAGAATGCCTATTAAGATTACTGCCGATTTGCCGCTAGCTGGTCATGTGACTGTGATATTGAAAGAAGTTTTGCCACCGAGTTACTGAGACACAGAGAGTGAGAAGAATATTGTTATGCTTCGAATCGGCTTTGAACAGTCGCTGTATAATGCTGTGAAGTTAAGAAATATACAGTCATTTCGAACATCGCTATTCGGTTGGATTTGTGACTATGCTAATGAAGAGATGGAGAAATCCATTCTTCTTAGAACAATAGTATTAAGCAAAATAGACCTCTCACGAACATCACAGCAGTAGTCGCGTCTTTCATCTTCGTATGTTCGAGGTGACCGTTTAAAAGCTTCTTTCTCTGTGTCTCCGTGTCTCTGTGGCAAATAATCATTTTGCGAACATCTTCTTCAAATACTGGCCAGTGTAAGACTTTGCAACCTTCGCGATTTGTTCTGGTGTGCCTGTGGCAATTACTTCGCCACCACCGTCGCCACCTTCGGGTCCCATATCAACGATGTAGTCTGCGCATTTGATTACGTCCAAGTTATGCTCGATTACGACCATCGAATTTCCCCGGTCGACTAATGACTGTAATACGCTCATGAGTTTTTTTACATCGTCGAAATGTAAGCCCGTAGTTGGCTCGTCTAAGATATACAACGTTTTGCCGGTAGGGCGTTTAGAAAGTTCAGTTGCGAGTTTAATTCGCTGTGCTTCGCCGCCAGAAAAGGTAGTTGCCGCTTGACCGAGCTTGATATAATCTAAGCCTACTTCTTTAAGAGTATCTAATTTCCGTTTGACGATAGGGATGTTTTCAAAAAAAACAGAGCCTTCCTCGATTGTCATTTCCAAGACTTCGTAGATATTTTTTCCTTTGAATTTGACTTCGAGGGTTTCTTTGTTATACCGCTTGCCTTTGCACACATCACAGGTAACGTAAACGTCAGGAAGAAAATGCATTTCGATTTTTAGAATTCCATCGCCCTGGCAAGTTTCACATCGTCCACCAGAAACGTTAAACGAAAAGCGTCCCGGGCTATAGCCGCGAAGCTTTGCATCTTCGAGGTTTGCGAATAATTCCCGAATGGGAGTGAATAATCCTGTGTATGTCGCTGGATTGGAGCGGGGAGTTCGACCAATGGCAGACTGGTCGATATTGATTACTTTATCTAAGAATTGAATGCCTTCTATTTTTTTGTGTTTGCCTGCGACTACTTTTGTTTTATTGATTTTGTGTGCGAGTTCGTTGTATAAAATTTCATTGATTAATGTTGATTTGCCGGAGCCTGAGACACCGGTGATTACAGTTAGCATTCCAAGTGGTAATTCGACGGTTACATGTTTTAGGTTGTTATGATAGGCATCGATTATCTTGAGTTGATTGCCATTACCCGCACGTCTTTCTTTTTGCATGGGAATGGATTCTTTACCGGAAAGATATCTTCCGGTGACAGAATTTTTATCTTTCATGATTTCTTTGGGTGTGCCTTTGGCTACTATCTCCCCACCATGAACGCCGGCACCCGGACCCATATCCAAAATATAATCGGATTCAAGCATTGTCTCTTCATCGTGCTCGATTACAATAACAGTATTTCCGAGGTTACGCAAATCTTTTAATGTGTTGATTAATTTGGTGTTATCCCGTTGGTGTAAACCAATAGAAGGCTCATCTAAGATGTAGAGAACCCCCATAAGCTTAGAACCGATTTGCGTTGCGAGACGAATTCGCTGTGCTTCTCCACCGGAAAGAGTGCCAGCACTTCTATCAAGTGTGAGATATCCAAGACCAACATCGCGAAGAAACGTTAGGCGCTGATTGATTTCTTTAAGAATTGGAGTGGCGATAATTTCTTCTGAGCCTTTGACTGACAAACTAGAAGTAAACGCTAATCCACGCTCGACGGACATTTCTGTGAATTTGTCAATGGTTAAACCATGAAGTTTCACAGAGAGACTTTCTGCTTTTAGTCGTTTTCCTTTGCAGGCAGGGCAGGGGAGATTTGTCATAAAGGTTTCAAACCATTGACGCATGGAGTCTGATTTGGTTTCTTTGTAACGGCGATGTAAGTTAGGGATTACTCCTTCGTATTCTCTTGAAAATTCAAAATGTGAATCTTCTTTTCGAAAATCGTAGTCGATCTTGATGGATTTGTCTCCGTAGAGGATAACTTTCCTTATCTGCTTGGATAATTTTTCCCAGGGAGTGTTGTAATCAAATTTTAAACTTTTGGCAAGTGAATGAACAGTGGCTATATACCAGTAGCCCTGCGTTTTTCCCCAAACTTCTAAGCATCCTTCCATGAGAGAGAGCGCGGGGTCATTTACGATTAGCTCCTCGTCAAATTCTAATAGCGCGCCGAGACCATCACAAGTTTGACAAGCACCTTGCGGGGAGTTAAAAGAGAATATCCGCGGACTGAGTTCGGGCATTGTGATCGCATGTCCATTTGGGCAGGCAAGTTTTTGAGAGAAGGTGTGATCTTTTTTCCCGTCTTCGATGATGAGAGTTCCTTCGGATTGTTTGAGAGCTGTTTCGATTGAGTCGGCGAGTCTTGAGCCTAATCCTTTTTTCATGACAAGTCTATCGACAACAATTTCAATGGTTGACTTGAAAGTTTTTTTCAATACGATGTCTTCGTCTAAGGTTTTAATTTCTTTGTTGATTCGAACTCGATTGAAGCCGTCTTTTTTAATTTTTTCGAGAACGTCTTTGTGTTCTCCTTTTTGTTCGCGAATGATGGGGGCGATGATTTGGATTTTTGTGCCTTCGGGAAAATTTTCCACTTGTTCGACGATTTGATCTACTGAACGAGAAGAAATTTCAGCATCACATTCCGGGCAATGTGGCTTACCAAGTCTCGCGTAGAGTAGTCGCAGATAATCGTAAATTTCCGTAACTGTTCCAACTGTAGAGCGCGGATTACGGTGAGTAGTCTTTTGCTCGATAGAAATTGCCGGGCTTAAGCCTTCTATTAAGTCGAGATCTGGCTTTTCCATTTGCCCTAAGAATTGCCTTGCATAGCTCGAAAGAGATTCAACATAACGACGCTGTCCCTCGGCATAAATCGTGTCAAAGGCTAAGGACGATTTGCCTGAACCGGAGAGACCTGTGATTACTACTAATTTGTCTCTAGGAATGTCTACGTTAAGATTTTTTAAATTATGCTCTCTTGCGCCGCGAATTTTAATAAATGAATCTGCCATAGATACAGAATTTTCCATAAATGGTTAGAGTCGATAAAAAAAACCGAAGGCCTTATTTTTGCTTTAATAGGATTTTATGGAATAAAGGTTTGGGCGATTCGTAAGCAAACCGGATTTTTACTTCAGTGAAAGCGATGAGTGTAATGGTTCGCTTCCGACCGCGCTTTCGCCTCCTGTCAATTTCTTTCAAACGTTTTAGAATTCTACGAAAGAAATTGACAACGGCTCAATCACTATCGCATAGAAATAGAAGTATTTTTTAGAGCCTGTGGCTTCTTCGATCAGAGTGATAGAGGTAACAGAGACTGTGTAAAAACATGAATTTTTCAAATAGAGCACTGAGAAAAGAATCAATAAAATCAATACTCTCTGTTTGCTCTTCGAAAAATATTTTCTTTGCTTTTTACAAAGGCTCAGGCTAACTCTGGTTAAATAACAAATTTTTTTTAATTTTTTTCTGCACATTTTTTCAGTTTCAAACCTAATTATAGTAGGGAGAAATAAATATGAAAGAAGATAAGTTAGAAGAAGTTTTGAAAAGAGTCGATGAAAAATTGAAATTATTGAAAGAAGAAGAAACAGTGAATAAGAAAGGAATTTTTAGAGACGGTAAAACTTTTAGCAATCAGGAAAATATTTCTACTGAGCCGAATGCGCGTCTAATAGAAGTTAGCTCTTCTCTCATGATTCCCGAAATATATTCCGAAGCCTTAAAAAAGAAATTAAAGAAGTATAAAGGCTTTAAGTTATATTTGCATTATCTGCTTCGAAAATACGATATTCATATAGTGAATGGGCTCATCCCGAACTATTCGAATGTGACGACTAAATATCAGGAAAAGGATCAAGAATTACTGAAAGTCGGGATTCGTCCGTGGGGATCGGATTGGGGAGAGCTTCAACTTCTTAGGTGTAGCCATGGTGTTTCTATGTCCGCCATTTTCGTATACTTACTAAAAGCCGACTCTCTCGATTTTGCGAAAACCGTTTCTGAATTTCTAGTAAAAGCTGGAATTCCAAGTTTACCCAATCTTGATTTCAACGGAGAGATACGCTTAGAGCAGAAAAAGTTCTTTTTTCGGAGAGTTTTTAGATATCAAGAGAGTATATATAACTAAAAAACAAACATAATATCAATAAAGCGCAAAATCACCATTACCCCCAATCTAACCGATAGGCGAAGCTATACACTTTTCATTTTTCACTAAATTCTCTTAAACTCACCCGGCATCAAACCTCCAAGCGCAACTTCACCAACACGAATTCGAATTAGACGAAGAGTAGGAAATCCAATCGCTGCCGTCATTTTTCTCACTTGCCTATTTTTTCCTTCCCGGATAATAATGCTTAGCCACGAAGTAGGAATATTTAACCTCTTTCGAATGGGTGGATTTCTTTCCCGTAAAAATTCTGGTTCAACGACAAGCATTGCTTTTGCAGGTTTATAAATTTCAGTTTGAGTTCGAATTCCCATTTTAAATTTAGACAAGTCTTCATCCTTAGGAATCCCTTCCACTTGAACTAGATATTCTTTTTCGATTTTTTCCTCTGGGTCAGTCATTTTCTGGATATAGCGAATATCGTCGGATAATAAGAGTAGTCCCTCGCTATCATAATCCAATCTCCCGACTGCTCTTGGCTTTTCGGGCAAATGGATATAATCCGCTAGTGTTTTCTTTTCGTCTAACGGTTTAAATTGGGACAATACTTGAAATGGTTTATTAAAAGCGAGATAGATCATGGTATATATGGGCTTTGAAGTAGTTACCTTCGGGAAAGGTTGTTATGATAGGGTGATCAATTTCATTTTGTAATCGGATAGGATTTTTTACTTTTCTACCGGATTCTGTAATCGCTTCTTTGCAGATCTTTTCGAAGTCATTTGGGTGAATTCGATTGGAACAGGAACATAGAATTAGCGTTCCTTTTTCTTGTAGATGCTGCATTGACTCTGCAATGAGTCTTTTGTAAATCTGCCTTGCGGTTACTTTGTCTTTGTCGCTAGCTGTCAGACTGGGTGGATCGATGATGATTACATCAAATTTTAATTTAGTTTTTTCTAATATCGATTTTAGTTGTTTAAATATATCTGCTTTGAAGATTAAATGCTTTCCAATTTTAAAATCATTGGCATTCTTCTCAGCTGAGTCTTTCACATCTATTTCAGGCTCAGGCAAATTTAAATTGGATATATGAACTGCGATTGCTTTTCGACTATCTTCTATGGAAACAATTGAATTGGCGCCTGCCTTTTCGAGGCAAATAGAAAGTAGCCCGTTAGATGAAAAAAGATTCAGGACTTTTTGTTCAAGAAAAGAGCCTTATCTTTTATTATATAGTCTCTCAAATTTCGTATGTCATTGTACATTCCCGACTTTTGTCCAAATGGATCAATGAAATATTGTATATTTCGATATAGAATCTCGACTCTTTCTGGCTTTGTTCCTCTCAGGAGTCTATAACCGGAATCTTTTGATTCAAAGCCCTTTCTATTTGGACTTGCAAGAATCATAATTCTGGGTTTTAGTTTTACCTGTGCTTGTATTAGAAGTTTCGAATATACGAATCTACTAATATATCTGGCAAACGAAGCAAGCGATGTAGAATAAAACATGACTACAAGACATTCCCCATGTCCATCAATCGTCACTCCGGGCAAATTGTCATTTTCCCCGTGAACCCAACGTAAACTATTTGTATATTCAAGTAGCGGGAGTCTTTTTTCTATCCGCTTCATAATCTTTTGTCTAAGTATTTCGAGAGTAAAATTCTCTCCAAAGTAAAATATCCGAACTGCAATGAGTCCTGTCTTTGCGTAAATCCCGACTCCTAGCTCCTTGTTTCCAACTCCCAGGAGTAACACCCAATCTCCATCTTGTAGATTTTTCTCGTAACGGGAAAATTTATTTCGAAATATCCAGGGGTGTCCACTTAGAACTAGCATCGCAGTGGCATTTGTGAGGTTAATAGGGATTAATTTTTTCAATGATTGATTTGTTTGATTTAAACTTAAAACACCGCGAAAGCGATGGTAGTGGGGAGTCGCCGGTCCTAAAGACACGGCGACCGATTAGCCACGGACAGCGCGGTCAGCATTTTTATGCGGTTAATACTGATTCATTACTACGCGCCAAATGCTGATTCGCCCCTAAGCTTTTTTCTTAGCGTCTTCGTAAGAAGTTTCTGTTGGACCTGTGTAGATTTGGCGTGGGCGTCCGATTTTCATATCTGGAGCTTCGATCATTTCTTTCCACTGTGCGACCCAACCAGGTAAACGTCCCATAGCAAACATTACAGTAAACATGTTCACAGGAATTCCGAGAGCTCGGTAAATAATTCCACTGTAAAAGTCAACGTTCGGGTAAAGTTTTCTCTCTACGAAATACGGATCATTGAGGGCAGCTTCTTCCAATTCTTTTGCAATGTCTAGAAGTGGATCTTTGATTCCCATTTTTAACAGAACATTATCACATGCTTTTTTGATAATCTTTGCTCTCGGGTCAAAGTTCTTGTAAACTCTATGTCCAAATCCGCTGAGTCGGAAAGTTGAATTTTTATCTTTTGCTTTTGTTACAACTTCTTTTACAGACATTCCACTTTGCTTGATTTCAGTTAGCATCTCAAGCACTTCTTGATTTGCCCCACCATGTCTTGGTCCCCATAGAGCGCAGATACCGGAAGAAATTGCTGCATAGATATTTGCCAAGCTAGAGCCAACAAGGCGAACTGTCGATGTCGAACAATTTTGTTCATGGTCAGCGTGAAGAATTAAAAGTAAATTGAGAGCCTTTACAATTTCAGGGTCGATTGAATAATCTTCTGCTGGAACAGAGAACATCATGTTCAAAAAGTTTCCACAATAGTCTAGGGAGTTTTTTGGATGAACTGCTGGCTGACCGATAGATTTTTTGTAAGAGAAAGCTGCGATCGTTGGAAATTTTGCTAGTAGTCTGCGAATAGAAATTTCTCTGTGTTGTGGATTTTCAGGATCATAGGAATCCTGGTAATACGTAGATAGAGATGCAATCATACAAGACATGATCGCCATTGGATGTGCGTCTTTCGGAAATCCACTGAACAATCGTTTTAAATCTTCGTGTATCAGCGTATGTTTTGTGAGAGATTGATTCCAAACTTGGAGTTCATTGTGGCTTGGTAATTTCCCATAGATTAATAAATGAGCTACCTCTGTAAATGTAGATTTTTCAGCGAGTTGCTCAATTGGAATTCCTCTATAGCGCAATATTCCGAGTTCCCCATCCAAAAAAGTAATCGCGCTTGTGCATGCTCCCGTATTCAGGTAACCACTGTCTATGGTAACATACCCACTTTGTCCTCTTAGTTTTGTTATATCAATTGCTTTTTCTTTTTCTGACCCTTCAATTACGGGTAATTCGTATTCTTTGTCGCCAATCTTGAGAATTGCCTTTTCTGCCATTTTTGTCTTCGTCCTTTTTAGAAAATTTAGAATTCAAGTAGATATAAAATTCTAGTGGAAAATTAGTAAAACAAAATTTTTCAAACCTAGATATTAAGTGAATTAAATGGTTTACATTTTAGTTTTCCTTTTGCCAGAGTTATAGCCATGCAATCATCCAAGTTTTTCTTAATTTTTTTCCTTATTGCGTCCCTCCTTCTTCCTTTGCATTGCAAGAATAATAAAACTAACAATTTGCAACAATTACTAGTAGGTGCAGTTCTATTATCTAATGTCCGAGCTCCACAGGGACAATCGAATAATTGTAACACCACAAATTTTTCTTCTGATACTGCTGATGATCCACTTTTTACATCCGAATGGCATTTGAATAATTCGGGAGAAGATTTGAATTTGGGAAGTCTCTGGTCAACGAATCGAGGAGAAGGAATTCGCGTTGCAGTCGTTGATGACGGACTCGATATTTATCATGAAGATTTAATCGCCAATGTCATTCAAGGAGCTAGTTACAATTATGGTTCCGGTTACTATGGATTTGCCGATTCTATTTCAGATCCTTACAGCGTCGAAGCCTCCCATGGAACTGCAGTTGGTGGTGTAATTGCTGCTCGCGATAAGAATGGATTAGGTGTCGCTGGCATTGCACCCCGTGCTTGTCTTGTAGGGTATAATGTTTTAGTCAATGCAACAGATGCAAACCAGGGCTCTGCAATGACATACAATGTCACGGACGTTGCTACTTCTAATAATAGCTGGGGCGCCACGGATGGAACTGGAAAGACTGCCGCCGCTTCTTCTATTTGGCTAGATGGGGTTAATACTGGTTTAACCACAGGAAGAGGAGGGAAAGGCACTCTCTATTTTTGGGCTGCCGGAAATGGGGCAAATGCGAATAATGCGACAACCTTTGGTGGTCTTGAAACCGACAATTCCAATCAGGATGGGCAAGCAAATTATTACGGAGTGGTAGCTATCTGCGGTGTAATGGATAATGGAAAGAGAGTCTATTACTCTGAAAAAGGAGCCAACCTCTGGGTTTGCGGTTACTCGCAAAAAACCACTTACTCCACAACTCAGGATGGAATTTGGACAACTGATATTTCGGGGGTAAATGGTTATAATCCGCTATCGGGTGATTTTCTTGCTTCTGGCTATTCTCAGAGTAGACAATTATCAAATCCAAATTATAGTAAAATCTTTAATGGAACATCTGGCTCGGCTCCCATGGCTACTGCTGCCTCTGCTCTTATTATCAAAGCTAATCCAAATCTTGGGTGGAGAGATGTTAAATTAATTCTTGCTGAATCGGCAAGAAAAAATGATCCCACTGACTCTGATTGGTTAACAAATTTTGGCTCTAAAATTTCAAGTCCCGGCACTAATTATAATATCAGCCATAAATATGGTTTTGGGGTAATTGATATTAGCCGTGCAGTTACTCTGGCTAAGACCTGGACGAATGTGGGCAGCCAGCTTACCTTCGATTCAGGAACAATTACAACGAATTCTCCTTTTAGCAATAACACCACATTAGCCGCTGGCGCCTCTAGCTCACTAACGGTTACTTCTAGTAATACTCCAATCACTAAAATTGAATTTGTTGAACTGACTCTTACTACGGCAAGTGCAGACGCTTCCGATTTAGAAGTTGTGCTTACTTCTCCTTCTGGAAGTTCAAGCACTCTTGCCGAAGCTCATGTCTGTTCCTCCGGCGCAAATACTATGCCATCATCAACCACCCAACTAGGTTCATGTGGAAATTATTCTGGTTGGGTATTCGGATCAGCCAGGCATCTTGGAGAAAGTCCTGTAGGACAATGGACATTACGCGTTGCCGACAGAAGAATTGGAACAGGAGATTCTACCGGTCGTAGTAATGGTGGAATCTTCTACAGTTGGAGAATTAAATTTTACGGAAGAGCAAATTGATAACTCACCATGTAAGAAAATAAAAGTATGGATTTATTTTAGGAAATCAAGAATATTAGAAAAATCAAATAAATCAATAAAAAATCTAGCCCGCGGCAGCGAACCCACCGTTAGGTGTAAACCCCAACATCAGCGCTGGGAACGCTGGTCGCTCACCTAGCGAAAGGTGAGTTATTAAATTTCTTTTGGAGGAAAATAAATGTTTCAGAATATAATTCAGTTTTTTATGTATAGAATTCTCTTTTGTTTTATTATGTTTGGTATATCTGCGTTATCCGCACAGACAAATCGGTTTATATGGCAAGAGGGAGAGAGGCAACACACCGTTTACCTGAATTCTAATTTTGTGGCAGAAATTCAATCACAGGGTAATCAATCGCAAGAAAAAAAAGCTAGAATTCTTTCTGTCACCGATGCAAAACTAAAATCATCTCTCTTAAAAGGCTCTCTTCCCAATACGCATAAAGGAACTTATTCAGAAGTATTCGAAGAGGGCGAAGGCGGAAGGAAAATGACCTTGCCCGGCGATATTTTTATTGAGTTTGACTCTGATTGGAATGAGGATAAGGTCAAAGACTGGGCTCTCAGAGAAAAGTTGACCATTGTTCAAAAACTGAATTCCACAAAGAATTTGTATCGAATTCAGTCTGCTACAGGTGTTGAAAGCCTTCTTTTGGCTAACAGTCTTTTGTCGCAATCAGGAATTAAAGCTGCATTTCCAAACTGGTGGAGAGAGTCTGTGAGAAGATAATTTTAATTAGCCCTAAAGAAAAGGGAAGGATTATTCTTCCACTTTCATTCCCAATTTCTTTTTGAGTTCTATGTTTTCTTGAATCAGTTCTTTTATTTCTTTGTCTGTATACTCGAAAATTCGATTCTGTGCTTTTATAATTTTATCCATATGCATTTCTTCAATGCGAGAAAACTGCAAAGCTTTCTCCGTTGCTTCTTGAATTTCAATCGCTTCTCTCAATTCTTTCTCGCGAAGTGTATCCAATTTTTCGTTTGCCTTAAGTGTTTCAACAAGCTCTAGCATTTCTGCATTTCTCATTTCATTTACTTTTTCCATTGCCTGGTTTACTTCTTGGTTGGATAATTTAATCTTAGCCTCATACTCGAGCATTTTTTCAAATGCTTTGATTATATCCTGTGAGTTCTTATACTCTGTGTGTGCAAGTTCAAACAACCCTTCGAAAAATCCAATATTTGCAAGACAGCCCGCTCCAATTTCTATTGCCGATGCTTTGTAAAACTCAGCCTGAATTGTTCTATCAATAATGAGTCTGACTTCTTTTTTACGAATTGGGCTTTCTAATATTTCATAGTTGCCTTTAATAGACTGATTGACCTTTAGATTTTCCTTTCCTGAGGGAGCTATAAGTAACAAAGTAATTTCTGGTTTGTTACCAAAAAGTTTTAGAAAGTTATATTCAATCGATGACCATTCGGAATTATCTACGCTCACGAACAAAATATTTATCTCTTCTGGATTTAATTCTATACTTGCATAGTCTTTCAGAGCGACATTGTTGATTAGTATTGCAAGTTTAGGATGTTTCCATAAATCGAGAGGGAATTCTTGTCCATTTGAGAGATTCCAGATAATTGATTTTTTCATACAGTCACCTTTTTCTATTTTGATTTCATAATTACACGAGTTTGATTTTTTAAAAGCACAATTTATTTACTATTCCAATCAATTTCTGATTTACGAAACAGATTCCTTTAAAAATCTAATTTACCATATTCATACACCTTAGTTTATTACTATATACTAACAATTTTACTTCTTACAATTTCTAATGTATTCATGACTTTCGCTTGGTATGGTCACTTAAAGTTTAAGGAAATAGAATTATGGAAAGTAGTTCTTGCAAGTTGGAGCATTGCATTTTTAGAATACTGCTTTATGGTTCCCGCGAATCGCCTGGGTCATGGTCAATTCAATGCAACGGAGTTGAAAACAATTCAAGAAGCAATTACTCTCGTAGTGTTTAGTTTATTCAGTATTTTTTATTTGAAGGAAGAGTTTAAATGGAATTATGCGGTGGGATTTTTGATGATCGTTTCGGCGGTCTTTGTTATCTTTCGAAAGTGGTAAAGGAGTTTTAATATGATTGAAGTTTTCTCTTATAATCTATTTTCAATTCGGTCTCTGTTTGGTGACTTTCGCTTAACAGAAAAAGAAAAAATATCCTCTATTAGCACAACTTCTACGGAAGTCAAAAAAGGAACTCTATTCATACCTCTCCGTGGAAATAGAGACGGTCATGAGTTTATACCCGATGCACTCTCGCGTGGCGCTATTGCATTTCTTTGCGAGAAAGACCATCCCATTTTAAAAGAACTCAACTTTGAAGAAATCCAAAAAGCGATCATTGTGGATAATACTCTTTATGCTCTTGGAAAAATCGCAGCCTTTCATCGCAATCGATTCAATCCTCTTGTGATTGGTATCACTGGTTCTAGTGGCAAGACAACTACAAAAGAACTCATGGGTCTAGTCGCCCTGCAGATTGGTAAAAACCAAGTAGTGATAACAGAAAAAAATTATAACAATGAAATCGGAGTTCCTTTTACTCTATTTCGAATCAATGAAAAAACGAAGATTGTTGTATGCGAAATGGGAATGAATCATAGTAGGGAAATAGCACGATTAACCGCTATCGCTCGTCCCGGTATTGCACTTGTCACAAACGTAGGTCCCTGCCATATCGAAAACCTAGGCTCGTTGGAAGGCATAGCTCACGCCAAGGCAGAAATTATCGAAGGAATGCCAGAGCGGAGTATATTATTTATCCCCGAGACTGTTTTACATCGAAAAATATTTCAAGAGAAAGCAAAACAGCAAAAAGTAATTCTTAAAAATTTTTCAGTTAAAAAAAGTCATGATATGAAAATAGAACAAGTCTTACCGGAAGGTTTTGAGTTAAATCTATTTGGTAGTAAATTGAATTGGAATATTCCCGGAGAAAAAATTCTAGAGAATCTTTCGGGAGTAATTTCTGTTGCAAAAGAATTAAATTTTAATCCAGATGAAATTAGAAAGGGTCTTTCTACTTATAAAGCCAAAGACAAAAGATTTGTAATTGAAAAAAAGCATTACCGACTAATCAATGATACCTACAATGCAAATCCAGATTCAATGGAATCCTCACTCACATCTCTCAGGCAAGTTGCCTTGGCTAATCCATATTATGCGATTTTAGGAGACATGAAAGAGCTTGGAAAATTTTCAAAACTTTATCATTTGCAATTAGGTTTGTTTTGTAAAGACTTAGGTCTTTCTGGATTAATTACATTTGGAAAAGATGCACAGTGGATTGCAAAAGAATATTATAAAAACAAAAAGAAAGAAAAAATCCTTCATTTTATTGACTCAAATGAATCGATTGAAGCTTTGATTGCTTATGTAAAATCGGAAATTCCAAAAGGAAGTTTTATTCTAGTGAAAGGTTCAAGGTCTATGAAAATGGAAAGAATAGTAGAAGGTTTATCATTTTGAAAATAAAAAAAGTTTCGGCAAATAAAAAAAGCATTTCTCCAATCGTCGCAGTCATCATGGGTTCTCATTCTGATTATGAAACTATGAAAGAAGCCTGCAATATTTTAGAGAGGTTTGAAATTCCTTACGAAAAAAAAATCGTATCCGCTCATAGATCACCCGAATTGATGTTTGAATTTGCGAAGTCTGCTTCTAAGAGAGGCTTACAAGTGATTATCGCTGGAGCGGGAGGGGCTGCGCATTTACCCGGAATGGTTGCCTCGCTTACTACACTTCCAGTGCTTGGAGTTCCCGTTCAGTCGAAATCACTCAGTGGACTAGATAGTCTTTATTCGATTGTGCAGATGCCTGGTGGAGTTCCCGTTGGCACACTTTCTATTGGAACGGCTGGTGCGGTAAATGCTGGTTTGCTTGCAGTTCGAATTTTATCTCTGGGGAATAACAAGTTAGTGAAAGCTCTCGAGTCTTATCGAGAAGAAATAATGTTAGCCGCTCTTGCAAAGGAAAAGGATTTAAAGTGAATAGAAAGGACGATAAAATATTACTTCCAGCCAAATCGACATTAGGCGTTATGGGAAGTGGCCAGTTGGGAAGAATGTTTGCCCAGAAGGCGAAAGAAAGAGGATATGCGGTTAAATGCTATTCACCCGAAACAAATACTCCAGCAGGCAAAGCAGGTGTGATTGAAGTTGTGGGTAATTACACTGACTCTGAAAAATTAAAAACATTTTTACGATCCATTGATGCTTTAACGTTTGAGTTTGAAAATATACCGGAAGCTGCGCTCCATACAATTGCGGAAGTAATCAAAGAAACCGGACTTAGAGTTGCTCCTTCTGTAGAGTCGATTCGAATATCGCAAAATAGATTTAAAGAAAAAGAGTTTTTCAATCAAAGAGGACTTAAGACTACTTCTTATTTGTATTTAAACAACATCGAGACACTTTATTCAAACCAGGACAAACTTCAATTTCCGTGCATATTAAAGACCAATCAATTTGGCTACGATGGAAAAGGGCAGGGTAAGTTTCAAAATTTTTCTGAGCTAGAACTATTTTTAAAATCACAACCAAAGATTGATCATATTGTAGAGCAGATCGTAAATTTTTCCTGTGAAATTTCCGTAGTCGCCTGCAGATTTCAGAGCGGCAAAATGTTATTTTACCCTCCGTCCGAGAATACTCATAAGAATCATATCTTAGATATATCTATTCATCCGGCAAGAGTCTCCGATGAAATAAAATCAAAAGCAATGGAGGCTACAAGAGTATTGCTGACTTCACTCAATTATGTAGGGGTTCTTGCACTAGAATTTTTCGTTACTGAAAAGGATGTAATATGCAATGAATTTGCTCCAAGACCTCATAATTCAGGTCATTTTTCGATGGATGCATCTCGATTTTCTCAATTTGAATTACAATTGCTAACTCTTTGTAATTTAGAATTGGATATGGATCATTTACAAACCAAAACTTGCGTCATGAAAAATATCATTGGCTTTGATTTCATGGAAAAAGAAAAGATGTATACCGAGTTTTTAATGAGAAATGATTATCGCCTTCATCTTTATCAAAAGGACGAGGCAAAAATCGGAAGAAAAATGGGACATTGGAATTATCTAGGAAATAAATCTTACGATGAAGCATTTCCTGAATAATTGAATTTATTGATTGAAAAAAATAGATTTAAAATTACAAAGACTATGTAAGCTCTGTGTATGATAATCAGAATAAAACTACTTTAATAAAGCTCTTTGATTGTCGAAGATGTAATTAAAGTAACATTAGATTTTTCTAATATGGTTTACCGGAATACTACATAGACTCTTTGAAAAATTATAAAATTGGATTATAGAATCATGACAAAAAAAATAGCCTTAATATTCTTATTGCATTTACTTTTTTTTAGTTCTACCTTGTTCTCTGAGACTATCCTTTTAAGGAATGGACAAATCATTCAGGGAAAAGTATTAGGGCATGATTCAGAGTCTGTAACGATTAATACGGAAGGCGCAACAAAGGTAATTCCCAAGAGCACTGTTCATAAAGTTATTTTTTCGTCTAATTCAGCGGATATACAAAAAATAATTCAAGAAAAGAAAAAACAGGCAAAGTTACAGAAAAAATCCGATTCGGACAGACCGGATGACGATGAGGAAATATCCTCCTTAGAAGAAATGGTCGATGACAAACAAGATATTACTAAGAAGGTCAGCATGCTTGAACAAAAAATCGACAAGTATGAAAAGAAAATTTCAAACTTACGAAGTAAAATCAGTAAGCTGAAGCAGAAAATTAAAAGTAAGTCTAACGCTGAGTAGGCGTTACTTTAAAAGCTCTTTGGGTAACTTGAAATTCATTGAGTCCTCTCTAGAGTCTGGAAAGTTTTCTACTATTACATCTGGATAGAAACTTAGAATTTTTGCGATGATCTCGTCAATCAATACTTGTGGAGAGGATGCACCGGCAGTAATTCCCATTGTTTCTATATCCAAGCGATCTAAATCTTCTTTTTTTATTTCATCTGCAGAGCTGACTCGAAATGACTTTGCTTTTTTCTTTTGAGCAAGTTGGACCAATCGCATTGAGTTAGAGCTATTAGGCGCTCCTATCACTAGCATTGCATCAATGGAATCCATCATTGACTCTACTGCTTCCTGTCTTTCCGTTGTAGCGTAGCAAATATCGTCTTTATCGGGATGCTCTACACTTGGGAAAACTTCTGCAATTTTATCGATTACTTTTTTTGTGTCACTCACCGATAGAGTTGTTTGCATTAAGTAGGTCAGTGGTTTATTCGGATTAACCTTTCCTTTAAGAGACAATACATCTTCTTCGGACTCAACTAAGAACATTTCTGCTTCGCCCATAGTTCCAATTGCTTCATCATGTCCTTCGTGTCCAATGTATATAATTTGGTGGGTTTCTTTTAACTTCTTTGCCTTTCTATGAACTCTCGTTACAAGAGGACAGGTTGCATCCCCAATGCGCATATTTTTATCTTTTGCAGTCTGAACAACTTCTGGTGAAACACCATGTGCGCTGAAAATTACAATGGAACTTTCAGGTGCTTCATCGAGTTCATTGATAAATTTAATTCCTTTTTTTTCCATATCATTTACGACTCGCCTATTATGGACAATTTCTTTACGCACATAGATTTGCTCGTTTTGATAAATAGAATGAACATTCTCCACGAAGGATATTGCATATTTGACGCCAGCACAAAAACCGCGCGGATTGGAAAGATATATTTTATTCAAGGGGGATTCCTTTTATTCTTTAAAACTATAAAGTTATTCTTTTTAAATCTTAGACCAGATGCAATCAAAAATTCTCAATAAATTGTAAAGGAAAAAAGAAGCAAATGAGAAGAACTTTTTTTTCCTTGCGGAATACAAAGTTCCCAAGAGTTAATCGCGTCTCTCTCAATTTTCGTATTTTGAAAAAACTCTTTGTCATTGCCATTCAAAATCGAAAAATGAATTTTTGATTCCATTTCATTAATGAATTTTAAATCAAAAGTTATCGGCTTATTTTTCTCTATGCCAAAGTCCAGTTCTTTTGAATTCATATACAACTTATGATTTTCAACTTCTAGTTTTAATAGAGTCTTTGAATTTGAACTCATTACACCCTTTAGGTAAAATAGAATTATCCGCTCACTACTATTTTGATCGGAGAAAACGGTTGTGATTCTTTGTGTGTCTTTTTTTAGTTTTTTACAGACTCCTTGCACTAAGGAAGTTGGATAAATTGGAAAGCCAATGTTTGCATCTACTATTTCTTTTTTGGATGCAGAATAATTTCCATAGAAACCATCTGGAATTTCTTGTGGATTCCAATCATTGAAGTCCACTGTTATAAAATTACTTAGTTTTGAAATTTCTTTCTCAAATGATTTTGCCTTTGCCGAATTGAAATTACTTTTTTTTAAGAAAGGAGAAAAAATCCATCCGACTGTGTCCGTCTTCCAAACATATATTTGAATCCACTTTCCCGTTTTGTTTCCTATGCTGGTAGTGTTATAATCAGAGTCTACTTGAAAGACTTCTTCTTCATTTAGTTTTCCAATATTCGCATTTTCAGTGCCAGGACCTGATCGCAAATTTACATTAGTCCCTTCTGAAATAAAGAAATGATTTTTTAAATCTGTCTCGTCTTTGCTAGCTAGAAAATGTAGAATTTGAATAAATTTTTCTTTTGCTTCATCACTTAGGCTTATGATAATGCCTAGTTTCATTGATTCAATCCACACTGCCTTAAATTCTTGTAAGAAAAGCCTTGGATCTATTTCCAAAATATCCATTAGTAAAAAACTATTTTCCGAAATTTCATTCGTGCTGAAAGTATATTTGAATCTATCCAATATTGATTTGTTTTTATAGTATTTTGAATTTGTAATAGATTTTTCATAGATATCATCTATCGTTGGTAAATTACCATTATCCGTAGTAATGATTTTTATTTTTAAGCCAGTCTTAGTTTCTAAACTATGGAAGTATTGTTTATTTGAATACTTTTCTTCTGTCTTTTTTTTTCGTAGAAAACTTTGAAACTTGGAAATACCTTTAGAGCTAAGGTAGAGCTCTTCTTCTGTTAGCTTGGATTTATTCTTATTGGAGAATTCTAAAAGTTTTTCGTATTCCTCTTTTTCTAACCAGTTGTTTATTTTTTCGAGATTAGTCTTGGAACAGCTTGTAATGAGGATAATGAGTAATGGGAATAGAATTTTATACATTGCATTTTCTATTTTATAAAAGAAATTAATCATGGCAAGTAAAAATGGCTGATAGATAAGTTATATCCGCGCTGGTCTTGGAACAATTCCTTCTTTGTTTTACAAAAGCAGCGCGAAGTGATTGATTGGAAATTATTTAATGCAAATAATGGTTGTTATTCTACTGGGTTGATGCCTATTTTCTTTTCAATTTCTTTAATTCTAGAAGCCCATTTATTGAATGTAACTAGATGTTTTATATTCACACGAGCTTTTTGAAATTCAGCGAAGGTCATTCCCCAATCCCAGCCAATATAAACGTCTGGCTTTTTAGGAGATGTTCTCATTCCCGTTCCTCCGGCAACGATTGTTCCCTCCGGCACATTCAAATGATCGCTAATGCAACATCCGCCGCCAATAATTACACCGTTTCCAATTGTAGTGCTACCGGCTACTCCTGATTGTCCAGCTATTATAACATTATTTCCTATGATGACGTTATGCGCAATATGAACCATATTATCAAACTTACAACCACTACCTATAATTGTATCAGCTAACCCACCTCTATCCACTGTGCAATTTGAGCCGATTTCGACATTGTCGCCTATGATTACCTTTCCGACTTGTGGGATTTTATGATGAATTCCGCCTGAGGCTACAAACTTAAAACCATCTCCGCCAAATGTAGAGTTGCCAAAGACTGTAAAATTATTTCCTATCTTTATTTCTCTATGAAAGACACAGTTCATACCAATGCGGGCGTTGTTTCCAATTGTAACATTCTCTCCTATCTTAACCCCATCTTCTAGAATACAATTCTCTCCAATTTGAGAATTTGCTCCAATGACAACAAAGTGGCCGATGCTTGTACCTTGTCCAATCTTAGCTGATTTGTGGATAACGGCAGTTTCCGCAATTACCCCGTCGGGTTTGGGAGAAGGATATATGAGTTCTAAAACTTTTGCCAGTTGAATATCTACATTGTCTACTACTAAGAGAGGATAATTAGAGATACTCCCTGAAATCTCTTCATTGACTATAAGAGCAGTAGCCTTAGTTTTTTTTGCTTCCGCCAAATGTGATTTAGCTGACAGGTAAGAAATGAATTGCTCTTGGTTCGCATTCAGTGGTGCTACAGATGTGAATCGCACGGATTCAGGATTTTCCGTGTTCAAAATTTTTGAATTCGGGATTAGTTCGTATACTTGCTTTAGGGTAAACTCTTTCAATGGTTGGTCTCCTTAATTTCTATTCCATTAATTTAATTAATGTAAAAAATTTCTAGTCAAATTATATTTTGTTTTTTCTGAATTAAAAAGATTTACTATCCTAGTCATATTTCGAGAATTTGTTTCAAAGGAAATACCCTATAATGACTGATAGGCAAATTATATCTGTGAATCCACTGATGCAAACTTTCCTTTCAATGAAAGCGCTCTTTTAGTTCTTTTCGTAAAATCTTACCGGATAGATTTCGGGGAATTTCATTCACAATGAATATCTGGCGAGGAATTTTAAAGCTTGCAAAAGAATTCTTAGCAAAACTCCTTATTTCAGGATAATCAATATTAGTTCCAGGTCGTAGAACTAGAAATGCTGTGACTATTTCACCGTATTCGTTGTCTGGAATTCCGACCACAGCCACATCTACAATATTCGGATGTGTGGCTAATACGCGTTCTACTTCAATGGGATAAATATTTTCTGACTTTGACAGAATCATATCATTTTTCCTATCGAATAGAAATAAATACCCCTCTTCATCTAAAAGTCCAATGTCGCCCGTATGAAACCAATTTTCATCATCGAATTCTTTTTGCTCTAACCCATGAGAGTTTGTATATCCTGAAAATACATATTCCCCCTTAATACAGACTTCACCCAATTCATTTACTTTCGCTTTTTCTCCACTTTCTTTCTTTATACAAATATCCATTTCGGGAGAAGGTTTTCCAACTGAGGATAATCGGTGTATGTCTTCTTTAGTTGCGCCATCAGCAAGTCCTTTCTCCTGCACATCAAAGCGAAGTAAGGATGAAATACCACTCGTCTCCGTCAGTCCATAGGCACCTGTGAAGTAGCATTGAAAAATCTTTTTCGCATTTCTTAGAATGATTTCTGAAATGGGAGATCCACCATGCTGAATATTTCTAAGACTAGAAAAGTTAAGCTTTCCTAGCTCTGGCAAATGTAAAATAGCCTGTAGCATGGCTGGAACGAGTAGAGCGTTCGTAATTTTTCTTTCTTCAATTGCTTTAATTACGAGCAATGGATCAAATTTTCTAAAGAGAATATTCTCTCCTCCGATATAAAGGGTTAATAGCGAGTATCCAACACCACCGATATGAAAAAATGGGGCACAAACTAGGTTAATAGAATCTGCACCGAAGCCCGGAAGCTCTGTCGCCAGATTTCTAACTACAGAAAGTAAATTCTTGTTAGAAAGTGGAACTTTTTTGGGAAAGCCTGTCGTTCCAGATGTATACAATTCAACGAAGATATCTTCTTCTGATACGAGGATGTGTTCTTTAAAAAAAATCGAAGAAAAAGAAGTGGCATTTACGGATGATAAAAGTATTTTCTTAGTTTCAATTTTATTTGCGATCTCTTCAAATTCGTTCCCGTAGAATAGAGTTTGAACTTTGGCATCGACTAGAATAGATTCAATTTCCCGCGGAGTAAGCCGCCAATTAAGGATAATAGGTATTGCCCCCAATGCGTTTGCAGCAAATAGTAAGAATAATGTGGAAGGAGTATTGAAGTCTAAAATGGAAAATTTATCTCCCTTCTTTATTTCTAAAGATAATAGATAGTTTGCGCTTTGGTTTGTTGATTTGAGTAAATCAGAATAGGAAAAAGATCTTCCTTCAAAGAAAAGAGCTTTTCTATTTGGATGCGTATTGGCTCGAAATTTTAAAAGTTCATAAATTGTTTTCATAATTTGAGTTTTCCTTGAGTAGCATACTGAATTCCCCATCCTAGATTGTAGCCTGCGCATACTGGAATGTTTACTCCGGTGATATAGGAAGCAAGTGGACTAGCTAGGAAGGATACTGCATGAGCTACCTCCTCGCAGGTTCCTGCACGACCAATTACATTCATCTTAGAAAATGTGCTGATTAAATCTTGTGGATAATTATCATTTGTCCCAGTAGTTAGAATAATTCCAGGCGAAACCGTATTAGCCGTGATTCCAAACCTACCTTCTTCTATCGCGAGTGTTTTTATTACGGATTCTAGTGCTGTTTTCTTAATAGAGTAGGCTGCTTGCCCATATCCACCTAGACTTGCTGTCATCGAACTAATTCCAATCCAACGTCCGAACTGGTTTTTTCTTTGTTGTGGAATACAAATAGGAAAGAGATGAAATAAATATTTTAAATCTTCTAGTATTAATTCGGTAGAATTTTCTTTTAATACAGAAAGTTTTTCAGAGGGAGTTCGAATGTATAAATTTGCAACGATTACATCTGGTATGCCCCACCGAGTTATCGCTTCAATAAGCCGCTCGATGCTTTCGTCTTTTGATAAATCAACTGCTAAATAGGAATTATCTAAAGTAGGCAGTGACTTTACGAGTGTGGATAAACCTTGTTCTCCCCTTGCCACTGCGAAAATGCTCGCACCTTGATTAGATAGAAATTGTGAGCAAGTTCTGCCAATTCCTTTACTGCCGCCGAGGATAAGTGCTCGTTTTCCTTCGAGTGAAAAATTTTTAACGAATTCTGTGTTCATGTTTCTTTATAAATTGCTGCTCCAGCAGAATACCCTGCACCTGCTGTCACGAGTAGAATATGCATTCCTTTCTCGATTCGTTTCGAACGGTAGGCAAAGTCCAGCGAATACGGTAGAGTAGCCGACACAATGTTCGCAGTTTCAGATATTGTAACAACTACCTTTTCTAGTGGTATATTCAGATTACTCGCAACGGCTTTCATAATTCCGAAATTTGCCTGGTGAGGGATTAGCAAATCTATATTACTTGTGGATAATCCAACTTCTTTGCAAACTTGGATTGAAAGCTGAGTCATCGCATCTATTGCATCATTGAAGATTTGTTTTCCATCTGCATTCATTTGAACTGAATGTAGATTCCTTTTTACAGTCTCTACGCTTGCCGGCATCGCACTTCCGCCAGCGGGGGTAATAATGTTATTAACCTTCGTTCCGTCTGTCCAGAGTTCGCAAAACAATAGTCCTTCTTTTTTTTCACACGCACTAAGCACGACAGCCCCCGCCCCATCTGCAAAGATTGGAAGTAAACGCGTGTCATCCTCTCGTGTAAAACGGGATTTTACATCAGCACCAATTACTAGAACATATCTCAATCCTGTTGCTATTAACCGCATCCCGTGATCGAGACCAAAAATAAAACTGGAGCAAGCGACTTGTTTATCTTCTGCCGGGCAATCAGCATGAAGCAGTGCTTGAACGTTAGACGCTGCTGCCGGGGATGTCCAGTCAGAGGTCGAGCTACAAAATAAAATCCTGTCCAAGTCTTTGGGATGAATCCCAGCTTTTTCGATTGCTAGTCTGGCAGCCTCATAGCCTAGATGACTTGCGGCTATACTTGGTTTTGCGAAATGTCTTTGCTTGATTCCTAGGTTTTCTTGGATCCACTTATCGGTAGAGTCGATTGGAAATTTGTTTAAAAGTTCTTGGTTTGTAATCGGTTCTCCAGGAAGAAAGCTACCTGTTCCTAAAAATTTAACACCTGGGTTTTTCATTCCTCTTGTCTTAGTAAAGCTCATCCTATTTCAATATCTCCATAGAATTCCGCCCCAGGCAAGTCCACCGCCTACAGCGCATAACAGAAAGTAGTCTCCTTCTGAAATTCTATTCTCTTTGATTGCGTCACTTAGTGCAATTAAAATACTTGCTTGCCCACAGTTGCCATATTCTTTTACTTTATTTATTACTCTATCTTTTGAAATTTTTGCTGATCTACGACCGATTTCGATTAGCTTGCTATTGACTTGGTGCGGGACAAAAGCTTTTACTTCTGAAGGCTTGACAGATGAATTCTGTAAAAGTACTTTAGGAATTTGCTTCCATTTTTTCTCAATGATTGAATTCAAATCCGAAGAGCTTTTAAATAAATATTCTCCCTTCTGCAAGGCTTCTTTTGATGGTGGCAAAATTCCGGGAACGCCCATTTTATCTGAATAAGAACCATTAGAATCCAAGTAATAAGACTTGACTCCTTGTTTTTTATTTTGCGTGTAACCAAGAATAACCGCTGCACCGCCATCTCCCACTGCATACAAATATTCTTTAGGTGCAATGCTAGAAAGTGTTTCACCAGATACAATGATTACATTTCCTTTTGTTGCAGAAACAAATTGACTTGCTATGACTAACGCGTATATGCCAGAAGAACATCCAGCCTTCATTTCAAAGGAAGCGCATTTTAAACCTAATCGTCCCGAAACAATCGCACCGAGGGATGTCGTATAACGGTGCGTTGTAGTAGATACAGCAATCAATAAAGAAATATCTTTCTTATTTAATTTAGATTGCAAAATTGCTTTTCTTCCTGCGTTTTCCATCAAGTCGGCGGAGGTTAGTCTCGATTTGCCTTTGGAGTCCTTTGGAAATTGAACCAAATACCGTTTTCTAAATCCGTATTCTTTCTCATAGTAGTCTGGATCTAATTTCTTTTTTCTCATTTCATCGATCCAATTTTTCCCGTGGATAAGTTCATGTATCTCTTCATTCAATACCCATTTGCCGCTAGCAGGAAATGCGTTCGCTGTACTAATAATTTTAACACATGGAATCGAGCTTCCGTGAATTCCAGTTATTTTATTCATAGGTCTCTATTTTCTCTAAGAAGCGTGGGAAGGCTTTGGCAAAACAGGATACACCCATATGCATTGGGTCGATGAATTCTTCGCAATAATTTTTTGGATCATTTACATTTACAAAATGAGATGAAATTCCCTTAGAATCTTGTAAGAATTTTTCCCATACGGCGGGTGTATTTGTTTCTGCTATAGATTTGACTGCATCCGGATGAAGCGCAGGAAACCAAAACACGATAGGTATATTGTTCTTCTTGGCTTTGGCAAGTAGCAAATGAGCATATATCTCTAAATCAGGAGCAACTGAATAATTAGTAAAATTTATTTTCAAGACTTGAAGTAAAAATTGACTTACGAATGCGTTTCCTATGTTTTCTTTTCCCACGTGAAAACTTTCGGGAGTGTTCTCTGAATCTTCGTCTATTCCGTAATGATGAATGAATTTTTGAAAATATCCATGTAAGAGGTTTGAGGTCTTGTTAGGCTTTCCGATTTTTTTATGACTAAGAATAAAAATGCGGCTAATGAGAATTCTCCTAAAATGCTCAAAAGGAATTTCCGAAAAATGCTCGAAGACAAACGATAGCGGTACTGCATTTGTAATTTCGGAGATATAATAAGGACTATTTGCATTAAAAGAATTGGGAGCTAATTCTACTAAAATTAAATTGGGTTTTACCCCTCGATCTAACATTTGGTTTAACCGCACATAGTGGCTAAGAACTGTTACTCCCGGTGTAGCGAAGTTAAGAATCTCCCAATCCTTTACTCTGGCTTTATTTTGCTCGGTAAGTTTTTCAGTTGCGCCTAAATACAGTTTGCTTTTATTAAAGTAAAAACCATAGGAGAGAGACGAACCAAAGTTAAACGCAATCTTTTTCTGATTTGCAACAGCAGATTCAATTCTTTCCTGTATCGGAAATTCATCGTTTTTGCTTGCTTCAAAGAAAATTTCAAGCCCTATTTGCATACAGCAATCTTGAAAAATAGGGACTAATGCAAGTTTGTCGAAAAGGAAAAGGAAAAGCAAAATTAGAATTGGAAGGATTGTATAGTTTTTTCGATTCATGTTTTTTTAAATCATCATTTCTTCGAGACACGAACGGTCAAATTATTTTTAATTCAGTAGGTTTCTATCTATATTTCTATGATTAAATGCGCCTTGACGAGTAGAATCGAGAGTTAAAAGTATATTTATTTAGTTAAAAATGAGGTATTTCCTATGAAAAAACAAATCACCCTTTGTATTATTATTCTTGGCTTATTTATGAACTGTCTTGTCCCGTTTAGCGAAACAGAAGAGACCGGGAGTGACCCGGGCTTTGGACTTTGGTTTTTTGTCTGGGCTACTATCAATTCTGCCAATACGTCTAGTTCAAATAGTTCCACTACATCGTCTAGTACCTGTCTTTATTCGAACGTTGTTTTTCCAACTACTTCCTGCGAGAATTCGGAAGTGCTAGCGCAAAATGGCTGTAAGCTTGACTCGATTACCAAGGGAACAATTAAATACTATCGCTATTCTGCCTCAGTAAGTGAGACTTTATCTATGGTGGTCGATCCAAGTCTTCCATCCGATTTTACAAACTGTATTGCTGCTTATAAAGAGAATAAACTAGTTACGACGAATTCACCGATCTCTGATCTGGAAACAAACCAGAGCACTTCTTCCTGTCAGAGAAATACCTCTGTTTCTATGACAGCGGGTTCTTATCGATGCATTTCCGTTCATTCTCTTTGCACTGGAACTTATACTATAAAATTATCGAATGCAGCTGACCTTCCTACGAGCGTCACACCTGGTGGAACGGCTACTACTACTTTGCCGTCAGCATGGGCAGCGGCTACTACTACGTATACGCCAATCACTTCGTCTCCAGCGTCTATTATTGGAGACGATGCATTTACAATTTTACCTATTGGGTTTACTTTTACTTATTTTGGTCAAACGTATTCTACTCTGTATGTTACTGCAAATGGATTTTTAACTTTTAATTCTTCTAACCAGACGAGCGCAAATCCGAGTAACCTATTCGGCACTATTCTTAAATCTGTAATTGCACCCTGGTGGGGAGATTTATATTTAGATTGCGATGCGTCTATTCAGTATATTACTACTGGAACTGCGCCTAATAGAGTATTTACCGCTCAATGGCAAAATATTCGAAATGATGGAGATACTGCCTCTACTACACAAAGACTTAATTTTCAAGTTAAACTCTATGAGACTACGAATGTAGTAGAGTTAATTTATGGGGCTAACACTGGAACTGCGTTGTCTACTTCTTCGCGTGCGGCTATTGGAATTAGTAATTCTGTCGGAGGAACTGGAAATTATGTAAATGGAAAAACAGGTTTAAGCACAGATACAAATCTTTATTCTTCCTCCTCGTTTCCTATTAGTGGGACAGTATACCGATTTACCCCTTAGGAGATTTTATGAAAAAATTAAAATTCTTAGCAAGCGTTAGTTTAATTTTACTATTCTTTTTGTTTTGTAATAAACTTAAGAAGCTAGATACGAGTAAACTCCAACCTCCTTCCACATCTGACTGGATGGATGCCACTACATTAAAGTCCATACCTGGCGCAGGCCTCCTCCTCTAATGTGCGTTGTTTAACTACTGGAATTAAATTACCGTCTGCTTCCTGTGATAACTCTGTAATTATTCCCCAAAATGGCTGTGTTTCCGGGTATTTGTATGCAGGGACTATTGAGTATTATCGATATTATGCGCCAAGCGATGAAAGTCTATCCATGGCAATTGCAAACAGTTCTCCAGAAAATTTTACAAATTGCGTAGCAGTTTACAAAGAGAATAGCTTAGTGAATACGAATACTCCCATTACAGAGTTGGAGACTAACCAAAGTATTACAAAGTGTCAGTCCAATACGACAACTATGATACGATCAGGTTCTTACCGGTGTATATCTGTGCATTCTTTTTGTGATAGGTCGTATGCTTTGAAAATTGGGAATACTCCTGCTATACCACCATTCAAGATTACGGGTAATTCTAATTTAACCCTACCTGCCTGGTCGCAAGCGACTACTACTTACATTCCTATCGAAGGCACAGGCACTCCAATAGTTGGGGATAATACGTATTGGTCAATTCCTATAGGTTTTAATTTTACATTCTTCGGACAGACATTTACTAATTTCTATGCATCTTCGAACGGGCTTGCAAGTTTTAGCGCAACCAATCCAGAGAATAACGACTCGCAGAATTTGTTCATATCTAAAGAGAATATTCCTCCTACAGTCATAGCACCCTGGTGGGCAAATCTGAATATGGATTGCAGTTCCAATATTCAGTATACCACTACAGGAACTGCAGGTAATCGCGTATTAACCGTTCAGTGGAAGGATATCTTGCTAAATACCTATGATACGGCAAGTTATTCTAGTGCAGATAGAAGGAGGTTGAATTTTCAAGTGAAGCTTTATGAAACAACCAATATCATAGAGTTAGTCTACGGATCTACTAGCGGAAATGTAAACTCGAATGAGTTAGCAGCCATTGGAATTAAAAATACTCTCAATGGCAGCGTTGTTTTTATAAATGGAATGCTTGGTTCATCCACTGACTCTACTCGTTTCAAAAATAGATTCTTTCCAATCTCAGGCACAGTATACCGATTTACCCCGTAATATTTAATAGGAGAAAAAAATGAAAAATTGGATCGTATTGAAAATAATGAAAGTAAGTTTCAGAGTGATAGTTTTGATTGTAATGGTATTTATGAGCGAGAATTGCAATACGGATTCTAAAGATTCTGAAGAATCCTATAATATAATTCCCAAGAAACCCTCTCAATGGATTGTGCCTCTTTATTCTCTTTCTTGGCTTCTCGCTCATAGAACCTATGATTATAAGGATTGTCTCGTATCGACAGAAACGTTTATTGATTCGTCTTGCGAAAATGCAGAAGTAGTTGTGCAAAATGATTGTAAGTCAGATAAGCTCCAGAAAGGGACTATTAAGTTTTTGAAATACAAAGCGACTGTAAACGAAAATCTAAGTCTTTCTATAACTCCGCCTAAATATTATTATCCGAACAATTCAAACTCTATAAATTGTATTTCGGTCTACAAAGAAAATACTATTGTAGATTCCAAGTCGCCAGTTGCAAATTTAGAAACGAATCAATCAACATCTGGCTGTCAATCTCAAACTTCTGTGGCAATGACGGCAGGTTCCTATCGTTGTATCTCAATTCGTTCTGCGTGCGATACTTCGTATATGTTAAGACTCTCGGATATTTCAACTGGTTTAACTGTTTCTGGATCTGGAACGGCAAATACTACTTTGCCTTCTGCATGGGCAGAAACGACTACTACATACACAAGCATAACAGGCAAACGAGCGTTAGTCGGATATTCTAGTTCAACGACGGTTATACCGATTGGTTTTAATTTCACCTATTTTGGGCAAACGTATTCCAATACCTACGTTTCAGTGAATGGGATTTTGAGTTTTGGAAGTACCGCTATGACTTCGAATGGAGATAAAGAAAATTTATTTGGCAGTGCAACTTATTATTATGGTAGTACGAATGAAGATCCGATTCTAAAATCTGTAATTGCGCCTTGGTGGTCGTATGGAAGTCTTTATAGTTGCGCTGCCTTTGTTCAGTATGCGACTACAGGCTCTGCGCCTAATAGAGTTTTTACTGTCGAATGGAATGATCTTTATTCTGCAGGGAGTTATCGGAATTTTCAGACGAAATTATATGAAACTACGAATGTAATTGAACTAATCTATGGTTCTGGTGCAAATTCAGGTTCTTCCGCATACAAAGCATCCATAGGAATTAGCAATTCTGTTGGTGGAACAGGAAATTATGTAAATGGTAAGAATGGCTCTAGCACGGATAGCTCCTCTTCCTCGTTTCCCCCTAGTGGAACAGTATACCGATTTACCCCGTAAGCTATGTTATTTGTAACTTTATCCTTTTTAATTTTCTTCCTTGTAGTTTATGTAGTCTATTGGACGATTGCGCCCGGCTACAGGATGAACTGGCTATTAGCCGCTTCTATCTTTTTCTACTCTACGTGGAGTATACCATTTACGATTCATTTTATTGGAATGATAGCGGTAAATTACTATTTGCTGGAAGTATATAAAGTTAGAAAACGAGAATGGATTTTTTACTTAGTGCAAGGGATTAATATTGGAAACTTAGTGTTTTTCAAATACTTTTATTTCTTTGCGAATATGGCAGGTCAACTACTTGGAATGGAATTTTTAGAAGAGACAAATCTTAGGAGTTTACATAAATTAGCCGGCTATGAAATTATTCTACCACTTGGAATTAGTTTTTATACATTTCAAGTAATGGCTTATGGGTTTGATTTGAAACGAGGGTCGTATACTAGAAATCATAGTTTCAAAGAAGTATTACTTTTTATTACGTTCTTTCCTCAGTTGATTGCTGGTCCTATTATGAGAGCTACGGAGCTTTTGCCTGCAATAGCGGATTACGAGAGTTTGCCGATGAAGGAACCGAGTCTTGAAAAAATCAAATTGGGTCTATGGTATATTCTAATTGGTGTGACAAAGAAACTCTTTATTGCAGATAAAGTTGGAGAAATTCTAAATTCATTTGTAGCAACAACGCCTACAGACCATAACCCGCTAGGAATTTGGATTTTGTGCATTGCGTTTATTGTAATGCTTTACTCTGACTTTTCGGCTTATTCTGATTTGGCGCGGGGACTTGGATTTTTACTTGGTTTTACAATTCCAGTGAACTTCCGCGCTCCTTTTTTTATGTATTCTTTTACAGAACTCTGGAAAAAGTGGCATTTGACATTTGCCTATTGGATACGGGATTATATTTTCATTCCGCTAGGTGGAAGTAAAGAAGGCGAATGGCGACTTTATCGAAATCTAATTATCACCTTTACTCTGGGCGGACTCTGGCATGGTGCTTCGTATACATTTCTGATCTGGGGATTTCTAATGGGAATTTTTCTAAGCATAGAAGCATTTCTGTTAAAGAGAGGATATTCAGAATTACCTGCTAATCCAATTCTCAGAGTGATTAGAATTTCCGTTGTATGGATTTTATACTTATCAACGGGAGTATTCTTTTTTGCGCCAAATTGGACTTGGGCGCTACTTGCCATTCAGCAGATGTTTTCTTTTAGGATAAATATTCCAGGACTTTTATCTACAAGTCAAATCGGTATTATCCTACTTTGCTTTCTAATTGTTCTAGCCTTACAGTGGTTAGAGCTTAAACCGGAAAATTTTAAAGTCTTAGAACGATGGGAAAAATTTCTCCTACCAATTTTTATTCTCATTCTATTTGTTGCTATCACACAAATGGAAACTCCCAAGAAAGATTTTTTCTATTTTCAGTTTTAGGTATTTGGGTAGCTAGTCCACTTTCCCGTTTTCGAATCAATTAGTTTACAATGACTGGTAGAATGAAAATAATCTCTCCAGAAGGAATTACTTTCGAGGAGATAATCAGCGTAATCCGTCTTTATCAGGGCAAGGGCTTTCGGTAAATTATAGAATGGAATTTTTGTATGAACGTGATGGGGAACATGCAGCATTATATTATGAGCAAAGAAATTGATAAAGGAAGGAAGATAATATATGGTAGTTGCTTGCATTTGTCCGTAGAAGGGTGTCCATTCTCCTTCTTTTTTCCAGATTATTTTTTCATTGATATGTTGGACATAAACGATAATTCCAATTGTATAATTCCAGAGGATAAATGGAATTAGTTGCAACTTTGTAAATACCCAGAGCCCGCTTGGAAGCGAAAACCCTTCCTGCGAATAACCACCAAAATAAATGGCGGCGGAAATACTTAAGATTGCAAAGCAGAGGATAATAGAAATATCCCGCCTTGCCTTCCAGTTAGGAGCAGGAAATAGAATTAATCCTTGTAGCCACATCTTAATTAGGTAATAAATTCCTGTGCCAAAGGAAGACCAATAGATTCGATGCATAAATCTATCAAACACAGACATTGTTTTATATCTGTCCGTGCTTCTTGGATGCCAGGCGAGATCAGCTTTTAACTTCGAAGTATTTCCATGGTGAATGCCATTATGCCCATATACCCACTGCTGGTAAGGATGAAGTGAGGGGAGAAGAGCTATTTGCCCAAGCCACCAGGACAGAATTTTATTTTTAAATAAAGCACCATGTGCGATGTCATGACCCAGTTGAAAGAGTGCAAGTATACTGAGTCCATGAAGTATCCAGAGTAAGGGAAGCAAATACCAATTATCCGTTATTAGGATGAGGTAACTAAAGAACAGGAATAAAACTAAATCTCGAGAGAAATAGAACAGACCTTTCCATAAAGGGCTATAGAAGATTTGCCGCGAGAAAGAATTTCTTACGGCAAAGAGAGTTTCTTTATTCATTTACTTGCTCCTATTCGAATTGCCATATTTCCTGGCAAATGCTTGTTTTCCCACATTAGCGAGTGACAAAGTCCGGTTTCTTCAAAGGAAAATACCTGAGAAACAACTGGATGTATTTTTTTAAATGACACTAGTTCAATTAATCGCTCACATTCTTCTGTGCTAGCAAAATGCGATCCTTGTATTCTTATTTGTGAATCTTTCAAGGTATTCAGATCAAAAGATCCTGCATAGCCGGAAGTTCCGCCGCAGATAACAACCATTCCACCACGTTTACAAACTTGAATCGATGTTGGAAAGGTTTTTTCACCAGGGTGCTCAATGACTATGGAAGGAGAAATTCCATTTGTTAAATCTAATAGCTCTGACTCGAATCTAATCACTTCTTTTTTCCAATGATGATTTGAGATTAATGAGTCACTATTGAATTGTCCCCAATGGGAGTAGTGGTTACGATTGATTACCCCCGTAGCACCTAGATTTTTGCAGAAATTTGCTTTCTCTTCATCATTTACAACGGCTATTGGTATGCCTCCAAATTCTTTGACCAATTGAATCGCCATTACCCCAATGCCTCCCGCTGCACCCCATATTAAAACGACGTCTCCTTTTTTTATATCATTGGGAATCCAATGAGTTAACATTCTGTAAGCCGTTGCTCCCGATAGCATGAAAGTTGCTCCTTCCTCCCAACTTAGATGCTTTGGCTTAGGTAGACATTGGTGCTCTTTTACTTTTGTAAATTGAGCGAAGGATCCGAAATTTGTTTCATAACCCCATGCTTTACAAGTTGCGGATAAGATTGGATCACCGCCATTTTGAATCCATGGATCGTTCATTTCCCAATGTCCTGCATGTAAAACTACTTCTTCTCCTAGCTCAACGGATTTAACAAATTTTCCTTTTTGAATTACGATTCCAGATGCATCTGAACCGCCAATATGAAAATCTTCCAGACTCCCATTTGCTTTTCGAAATTCGATTACATTAATTGGTTTTCCAATTGCCGCCCAAACATTATTGAAATTGACACCGGCTGCCATGACTGCAACTAAAACTTCCTCGTCTTTAATATCGGGGGTAGATACTATTTCGATTTGAAATGCTAATCTTGGATTTCCCATTCTATGTGAGCGTATTACTTGCGCATACATTTTATTTGGCGCATTACCGATTTCTGGAATTTTACCTATCGGAAGAAGTTCCTGAGCTGAAATCATACATTTTCAATGAATACTAGGAACGCTTCAAATAGCAAGAGGTTTTTTGAACTAGGAATATAAGGATGTAAACAAAGAAATTCCATTTTCAATAATATCTTATCAGCTATAAATTATATACCAACAGGTATAGTTGGATATAAAAAATAAATCTTTGAATTAAAAGTATTTACAACTATGTGAACTTTTTGAAAATTTGATTCAAAGGAAATATTATGATTAAGTCAAACTACTTTAGCGCCAATTTTGATATGCTGCTTCATTTCGAGAAATTCATTCCATGGAAAGAACTTGTTCCTGCGTATGAAAATAATTTTTTCGATGCGAGAAAATATTCTGAAACGGGTAATGAACTTTATGCGACAGCACCAAATAATTTGGAAGAAGCAGTCGAATACTATCGAACGATTTTAGATGCGGCAGGTGACGTTGCTGGCAATTTCGTTTCGCAACATGTAAAGGCGATGGATTTAAAAGGGGTGGAGTATAAGAATGGAGTAGTCACTCATCCAAAAGAAATGATTGATTCCGTGAACAAAGCCAAAGAAGCCGGAATTCAAGCTTACGGATTCCAGCGCAAGTTCGGTGGTCTCGGTTTGCCTTTTACCCTGAGAGCCTTGATGGGCGAGATTGTATATCGAGTCGATACTAGTTTTGCTATTGCATTTGGATGTGTAAATCTAGGCGAGATTTTGGAAAGGATTGCATCGAAAGAAATGCAAAACGAATGGATTCCTCGAATGGCAAGTGGTGATTTCTGTGCGGCTATGGGGCTAACAGAGCCTAACCACGGATCTGATCTCCCGAATATTACAACAAAGGCAACGAAGACTAGTGACGGCAAATGGGTATTAAACGGAACTAAACGATTTATTACACAAGCCTGTGGACTTGGAGAGACTCCTTCCATTATTCTAACACTTGCTCGTAGTGGCGGAGCCGGTGCACGAGGACTTTCCTTTTTCCTTGTTCAAAGTAAAGACATTCAAATTGCAGGCATCGAAAAGAAAATGGGGCTTCATGCTTCGCCTACCTGCGAAATAGTTTTTGAGAATACTCCCGGACTTCTTATAGGCGAGGAAGGATATGGTCTTGTGCGGTATACAATGGGTATGCTTAATGGAGCGCGAATGGGAATTGCTGCACAGGGAGTAGGTATGGCGACTGCCGCATTCGAAGAAGCAAAGATTTTTGCCTCTACTCGAATACAGTTCGGAAAACCAATAGAAGAAATTCCTGCTATTAAAAAAATGCTTCGACGCATGGAGCGCGAAATCATGGCTATGCGTTGTTTGACTCTAGAAGGAGGACGAACTGTAGATATGTATTATTGGAAAATGGAACATTTGCGAGAAGAAGGAAAAACGGACAAAGAAATTTCCAATAATGAAGAAGTTCGTCACTGGATGAAGCTCGCGGATTTGCTTACTCCTGTCTCTAAATATTATTGCTCTGAAATGTGTAACCGTATTGCGTATGACGCATTACAAATTCATGGCGGATCTGGATTTACGGAAGACTATGATATTGCTAGAATTTATAGAGATGCAAGAATAACTTCCATTTATGATGGAACAACGCAGATTCAAGTAATGGCAGCAATTGGTGGAATTGTTTCAGGTATGAGCGCAACTGGACATTTTAGAAAGTATTTATTAAATGAGCTTTCTTTATTTTCACCGTCTGCACGTATTAAGTCTTTGTTTGCATCCTTAGAAGAAGCAATCAGTGCATACAAAGACATCAAGGCATCCGAAGTCCGCGATAGTTTTTCAGTCGAACTTGTGGAAGTGGCTACTCGAGTGTTAGCCGGAATCCATTTAGAAAAGACTGCCTCTATGCTAGAAGAAGAAGACAAAGCCAAACGTTTAAAACACGCAGATGAATTTAACATTGACAGTAAATCAATTGCACTTGCAAATATTTCTCGAATGAAAGAATTCGCGAATGTGGAGACGTTGTAAAGAAGGTTTCTTTTCACGCAAAGCCGCAAAGGGGTGAATAGAGTGTTACCCCTGTCACCTCGAACAGCGTTACCGTGAGAGGTCTATTTTGCTTAACACTATCTTTTTAAGTAAAATGGATTTCTCACATCCACCGAATTGTTTAACTTCAAATCCAACCGCCAAAGGATGTTCGAAATGACTGTAAACGATTCTCCGCCTAACTCTCTTTAGCCTCTGCTTTTCGGCGTCTCTGCGGCAAGTCTTTCCTTAGTTTCTTTCTGAGTTCCTTGCCGCGCTTTTTATTTAATTCAAGAATATTTTTTAGGCGTTCCATCTTAAGGGGAGAACGGTGGAACATCCTCATGAAGATTTTTTCTTTCATGTTATACCATCTCGCTTTGGATGTAGCGAAGACGTCACCCGTGAGAGGCGAAGTAATAGTAGCCTTTGTGTAGAGTCTTTTATTCTTTGCAATTGTAATCCATGCTCTGCATTCTACTTCTTCGCCGAGTGGACAGGCTTTATCGTATTTCACAAAGAGCTGGTCTGTCATTACAAAATGTCCTGCGTGAAAACAAGTAACACCCTGCGCTTCATCTAAGAGCGCTGCAAGAATTCCTCCGTGCACATAACCCGGCGCACCTTCATAAAACTTTTCAAATGTAAATTTAAATCTTACTTCGCCTGTTTCGTGATGGAATGGAAATTCTGCGTGCAGTCCGTGTGAGTTCTCTGGTCCGCAACCAAAGCAATTGAGATGATGCCAGTCCTGTCCGACTGAACTTGGTTTGTGATGAATGCTTTCTTCTTCGTTCATTGGAGTTACTTCAGAAATTTTTCTGCCCAATCGCGCACATTGCCCGCACCGAGGCTAACAAGATAATCGCCTGTAAGAATGTATTTTCTAATGATCGGAATATCTCTTTCGATATCTCCTGTAAGTAAGATCGTTCGATCTTTGACGGTGAGGTTATCGTAGATTAACTCCGTTGCAATCCCTTCGATTGGCGTTTCTCCCGCCGAATAGATTGGGAGTAAGAAAAGGATATCGCTATCGTCTAACGCTTTTGCAAAGTCTAGATAGTGATCTCTTGTTCTTGTATAACGATGTGGTTGAAAGATAATACAACATTTTGCACCAACAGGTCGCATTCTTTTAATGGATTGAATGACCGCGAGAATCTCCGTTGGATGATGACCATAATCATCGTAAACATGAATATTATTTAAAGTTCCTAAATGCTCTAGCCTGCGCTTAACACCATTATACTGCGAAAGAGTTTCTAGAATGCGATCAATCTCTAAGCCTACAATTTCTGTTGCAAGTAAGGAAGCAAACGCATTCTTTAGATAGTGATCTCCTGCAAAAGGAAGCTTAATTCTTCTTAAAGTTCCGTTTCGATAAAAACTTAATTCATTGTCGAAGATTTCGAAGGGCTCTATTTTGATCTCTGGAAATTTTTCTGCAAGAGATGTTGCGCGTGACGATTCAACATAGCCAATTATATTCTTTTGATCTTCTAATAAGTCAATGGCAGCTTCCACGCCTGAATCTCCAATATATACAATGGCTGTAGAGCTTTTTTTATTGTGTATAAATTTTGCAAATGCTTCGTGTAGATTCTCTACTGTCTTATAATGATCCAAATGGTCGTTGTCGATATTTGTGACAATTTTTATATCTGCTTTGTGATTTAAAAAAGTTCCATCCGATTCGTCGGATTCGTATACTCCCCATTTGCCGTTATCCCATTTACCACCTCTATCATTTAGAAATCCAACTTCACCGCCAAGCATGATAGCAGGTCTTTGTGTTCCCTCTAATAGAATTTGACCTGTCATTGCTGTAGTGGTTGTCTTTCCGTGAGAGCCTGCCACTGCAATAGAAAATTTTCTAGAGAATAATTCATGGAGTAACTCGGAGCGGTGAACGAGTGTTTTGTGCTCATCAAGTGCTTTTTGGAAAATAGGATGTGTTTCTTTTACTGCACTCGAAAAGACTACATAATCAATAGAATCTAGACTTACTGATTCGGGTTCGTGCGTAATCTTTGCTCCACGCATTTCTAATTTACGCAGAGTATCTGTATTAGCCTTATCATATCCTTTGACTTCAATTTTTAGATCGAGTAGTATATGAGCGAGGGAGGACATTCCAGATCCTCCTATTCCAATAAAAAAAGGTTTCTTGTCTTTCAAGGCTTACTCTTTAAAAAAATATCTAACTGTGTTGTTAGCCGCATTGACTCTGGCACACTGCAAAGATTTTTCGGTTATAGCAACTAGCTGCTCTCTATTTTTTGCAATGCTTAGAAGTATTTCCATTAGCTTGGAATTACTTTCGTCTCTTTGATTGAGAACCCAGGCACTGGCGTTGTCTTCAAAATACTTTGCATTAGCCACCTGGTGATTATCAGCGGCATACGGATATGGAATTAGAATTTGCGGAAGTGCATATAGCGCGCACTCAGAAATCACTCCCGCACCAGATCTTGCAATGACTAAATTTGCCCATTCATAATGCGTTTTCATATTCTCCGAATAAGAGATAATATCCGCTGACTTGGCTGACTTTGCTTTGGCTTCATCATAGAGAGAAGTGCCGGTTAAAAGTCGAAAGCTAAAATTTTTTGCGATCTCAGGATTGTTCATGGAGCTAATGACCATATTGTTGATTTGTCTCGCACCCTGTGAACCGCCCATGACTAGAACATTTAGCTTTTCTTTTTTGTTGACTACTTGCATTTTTCCTGCACTCATTTTCGAATCAGGAATAATCTTTTTACGAAGAGGATTACCCGGTATTTTAAAAGAATCGGGATTAAACTCTTCGATATTGACAGGCGGAAAGCTAAATGCAATCTTATCTGCAAATCTTTTGAAGATACGAGTTACTTTTCCAACGACTCTATTTTGCTCACATAGAAAAATTTTCTTTCGAAAGATAGTTGCGTAGAGAAGAGCGGGTAAACTTGAATAGCCTCCCATTGCAATCACGCAATCTACTTTCAATTTTCTGAATTGGTAAACAGTTTTTAAAAAGTTATACGCAAATAGAGTCGGAACTGTAAGAATATTTTTACTGATCTGAGGCGTATTGTGCCAGATGACAGGACAAGGCGAATCTCTAAGATCTGGATTATCTTTGTTACGCACGAGAGAGTGAATAAATAGATTTTCAAATCCTATTTCCGATTTTAAATCCACTAGACTCTCAGCGAGTGCAATGCCTGGTGAAATATGTCCGCCGGTTCCGCCGGCTGCTATGATAATAGAACGAATCACGTAATATGTTCCTTCTTCGTAATATTTATTAGAATCCCAAGTGAGATCATGACAGTTAGTAAAGAAGAGCCGCCATAGCTCATAAAAGGGAGACTAATTCCAGTAATTGGGAATAGCCCTGTTACTACAAATAGATTTATGATAATTTGTATACTTATCATAAGAACTATTCCCGATCCTAATAAGAAGCCAAATGGCTCGTTTACTCGTCTTACCAGAGAAAATCCTCTCACTATTAAAAAAGTAAACAGAGATAGCAATACTAGAAATCCAATAAAGCCATAGTCTTGGACAAAGGTTGCTAAAATAAAATCTGTATGGTTGTAAGGAAGCGACCTGTGTGAGTGGCTGGTAGAAATTTGATTTCCAAACCATCCACTTTCCATAAAGGCACGAAAAGAAGAATACAATTGAAAACCGTCTCCGTCTTTGTCACTGTATGGATTTAACCAGACCTCAATTCTTTTTCTCCAATAGCCCACCCGATAGATTAAAAACAAGATGAGAGGGGTCGCAGATAAAAATCCAAGGACTAATTTTTTTACAGGAAATCCATTTAGAAAAATAAGCGCTAAGATCATCGAAGTAATTTGAAGAGTAGTTCCAAGAGCAGGCTCGAGCATTATCAATACGAGAATGATTCCAAGCGCCGCACCCGGAATCAAATAGGTTTTAGCTGTCTTTTCGTGAATATGATTTAGTTTTACAAAAAATGCAGAGAGATAAATTAAAACTGCAATTTTACAAAACTCACTCGGTTGTATTTGCAGTGGACCAAATCCAATCCATCTATGAAAATTTCTACCCGACTGAGTCTTTACAGTTTTACTAAGTCCCGGTATGAAAACTAAAATCAAGAGGATAATGGATAACACGATTAAATAGACTGCATAGTGTTGAAAGATTCGGTAAGGAACATTTGCAAATATAAGAAAGAATGTAAAAGAGACTCCAAGCCAGACTGCCTGTTTTTTTAAAAAAAAGTAAGGATCTTCTGTCAGCTTATGAGCGGTAACCGCTGAGCCTGAAAAAAGAGCAGAGATTCCAACTAAAAGTAAAATTAAGATTACATAGACTAAAGGTAGGTCGATTGGATTTTTTCCAATCACGATAAATTTCTTAAACCATTCCTTTAGTAGCTTTATCATTTTGTTTATTGAATCCGAAGCGTTGAAAGTGCGAATAGGGCGAGGATTACACCTATTATCCAAAATCGAATTACAATCTTGGTTTCTTTGATTCCCATTAATTCAAAATGATGATGAATCGGTGCCATTTTGAAAATTCTCTTTCCGGTGAGTTTAAAAGATCCTACTTGTAACATCACACTGACTGCTTCCATTACAAATACTCCGCCTAGAATAAAGAGCAGAAATTCTTTTTTAAGCATTACAGCTACCATTCCGAGAGTTGCCCCTAAAAACAAAGAGCCCGTATCTCCCATGAATACTTCTGCGGGATGTGTGTTAAACCATAAAAAACCGAGTAGGGCACCGGCGAGTGCGGATAAGAATACAGAATATTCATGAGCACCCTGTAAATAGGGAATGTTTAGATAATTGGCAGCTATTGGAGTTCCTGAGGCGTAGGCGATAATGGCAAGTGTAATCGTTGCAATCATGGCTGTTCCTGTGGCTAATCCATCTAATCCGTCAGTGAGATTGACCCCATGAGAACTTCCAATAATTACTATTATCGAAAAGGGAATTGCAAGAAGTCCTAAGTTAATCACAGGACCTTTGATAAAAGGAAGAAATAAATCAGTTAAAGTAAACGCGACTCCTTTTCCCTCTGTGTGCGAAGCTCCTGTTAAAAAAAAGAAAATGGAGCAAAAGGCAAATGCAATTAGAATGGATAATCCAAATTTAACTCTACTTCTCATTCCACCTTTGATTTTTAAAATTGCCTTTTCATAGTCGTCTCTAAATCCAAGCATAGAGAATAAAAAACTAAACGTAGTCAGTAAAATTAAATTTAGATTTTTTAAATTTCCCCAGAGAGCTACGGATAATACAAGCGTGGAGATAATCATGAGTCCACCCATGGTAGGAGTTCCCGCTTTTACGGCATGTGTTACAGGTCCGTCGGTTCTAACTGTTTCACTGAATTTTAGTCCATATAAATACGCAATGATTCGCTTGCCCAAAAAGAAAGAGAGGAACATGGATGTTAGCCCCGCCATGAGAGCTCGAAAGGTTACATAGTTAAAGATTCTAAAAAAGCCAACGTCTGAGCCAAATAAATCATAGATATATTGAAACATAAATACTTATCTCCTGCTTTTTTCGTCGTGTTGAAAGGCTTCCATTAATTCCCTCGCGTCGCTGAAGTCTTCTCTTTTGTTTCCAATGATTTGCACTGTCTCATGTCCTTTTCCTGCAACAAGTAAAAGTCCTTCATCGGGTAATATCTCTATGCCGCGAAGGATAGCCTGTCTTCTATTTGCAATTCGCAGAAAAGAAGTGAATTTTTTCGGGAAGCCTGCTTGTATATCGTCTAGAATTTCTTCCGGGTCTTCTGATCTGGGGTTGTCCGATGTAATGATAACCATGTCGGCAAGGCTTGAAGCAATTTTACCCATGATAGGCCGTTTGGTTTTGTCTCTGTCTCCACCACAACCGAAAACGCAAATTACTTTGCTGTGTGGAATTTCTTGAATGCTTTTTAATACGTTTAAAAGCGCGTCTGGTGTATGCGCATAATCCACAATAGCCACCCTTGTCTTCTTGCTATTGTATACGATTTGAAATCTTCCATTGACAGGAATTAGATTTCCTACTGTGTTACGAATCGATTCTAATTCTAATCCCATGGCACGGGCTGCAACGATTGCAAGAGATACGTTTAAAAAATTGAAATTTCCGAGTAGGTTAGTTGTGAAATCAATTTGCCCGCTTCCTTTTTCCTTGAAATCAAATTCAATTCCCCGTAGAGATAGACTTTTGATTTTGCCTTCGAAGTCTTTTCCTTTTCCGAATTGAAGCAAATTGATTTTAAGTTTTGCTTTTTTTATTAAAGCAAGCATCTTATCGGAGCCTGCTGATTCAGTAGAAATTGCAGCAAACGTGTTCTTATGCACAGACCTGGCAAGTAGTTTAAAAAGTATGAATTTACTCTTTAGATAATCTGCCATTGTCTTATGAAAGTCTAAATGATCCTGTGTAAGATTTGTAAATAGTGCGCCAAATATCTGTAAGCCGTTTAATCGACCTAGCTTTAATCCATGAGAGCTTGCTTCCATGAATACATATTCGATTTCTTCTTTGACCATGTCGGCTAGGACTTCGTTTAGAGTGCTTGCGTCAGGAGTTGTGTAGCCGGTTTGAATTACTCTGTTTGCGTATCTAGTTTCAATCGTTCCAATGATTCCGCAATTTTTATTTTCGCGGGAGAATATATCGTTTAGGATATAAGTCATGGAGGTTTTTCCATTTGTCCCCGTGATTGCAATGATCTTACATTTTTTGGAAGGCTCATCTTTTAAAAGAGAAGCAAGGTAACCGTGGACTTGCATTGGGTCTTGTTGGCTTATGATTATATTGGAAAAACTTTTTGCTTCTGTTAAATACTGACTATTTTTACGTATCAGAATAGTTTTTACTTTTTTCTTCAGGGCGTCTTGTAGATACTCGCTCGATTTTTCTCCAAAGTTTTCATAGAGACAAAAAATATCATCCTCTTCAAGCTTGCGGCTATCGGATTGGATGTAAGCAATATTTGCCTCTGGATTGCCACTGAGTAATGATATGAGTTTTATTTTCTGGGTTAGTTCTGAGATTAACATATTGATTTTTTTGAGGATTTGATTCTTAAAGAGCTACTAAGTCATTTATAAATTTCGAAGCTTTTATTCTCAGCCGGAAGGATAAGGGTGATTATCTTTTTGTTGGCATAGCCGGCTGCTTGGTTATTTTTTCTGTATATTGATTCCATTCTTTCTGCTGAGGTAGAAGTTGCAATTCCTACTTTGAGTTCGTAATTCTTTTTGTATAATTCCTCTTTCTTTTGAGAGAGCTTTTTGATTTGACGATTTAAATGTGCATGGTCAATGCTTTGCCATACAAGTAAAAAAAGAACACTCGCAGGAATTGTAATCTTTACTAGTGCAAGTAAAATGGAGCCAATTGTATTTTTAATTTCTTTTTTATCTAAATGTGCAACAATCATAATGCCTTCAATACCCGCAGTTTAGCTGAGCGCGAGGACGGGTTTGTTTTCATTTCCTCTTCACTTGGAGTGATTGGCTTTTTTGTAAGTATGCTAAACATTTCGTCTTTACTTTTTTCCCGAAAAACTTGTTTTACTATCCTATCTTCTAAAGAATGAAAAGAAATCACGCACAAAATTCCACCTTTCTCTAAAAGATTTGTGAGATTTTCAATCCCATCTTTTATATGACCTAACTCATTATTCACTTCAATTCGAACTGCTTGAAACACCCGAAACGAAGGATGAGTCTTATCAGGCCAGAACTTGCGAGGAATGACTGATTCTACCAACTTCGCTAAATCTAGAGTGGTTCGAATCGGATTTTTCTTTCGCACAAGTAGAATTTTTTCTACAATCTTCTTTGTCCAGTTCTCTTCTCCATATTCTCGGAAGATTTGCGATAATTTTTCAGCCTTATATTTGTTTAAAACGTCATATGCTGTCAGTTTTCCAGTCTCATCTAGCCTCATATCCAGATATTCTTCATTTTTAAAGCTGAATCCACGCTCAGAAGAAGTCAGATGAAAAGTAGAAATTCCTAAATCCAGCAAAATCCCATCTACTTTGCCTTTGCCTATTCTTTCTTCGAGGTCAGTCGCATCTACTTCTGAAAAATTTCCTTCGAGTGGATAGAATCTCCCTTGATACGCACTGAGTCTTTCTGTCGCACGGGCAAGCATGATCGAGTCGCGGTCGTTTAATACTAATTTTGCTTTCTGAAATTCTTTTAGAACTAGCTCACTGTGTCCGCCTTCGCCTGCGGTTCCATCTAGAAAAATTGGATTTTCTTGGTTTTCAATCTGACCAAAGAATTCTAAAATTTCTTTTGGTAAGACGGGAATATGTGTGGGTTTAAATTCTTCCATTTCTTATTGGCAGAATTCTGGAAATAGAGTCCAGCTAGTGGCGAGAGTTTTTAAATAAATTTCTTTTTGGAGAATTTTTATTTTTTTAATTTCAAGAGATTCTGCGATTGCCGCTTTGAATGCGAGAGAATAACAAAGATTATACGCATTTTTTTTCTTGATGCCTTTTTTTAGAATTTGGTCAATCGTAAGAGAGCAAAATTCTTTTCCTGTTTGGTTTAATTCATCCATTGTGACGTCTTCTTTGTTTGGATAAAAATAATTCCAAGTCGAGCCCGTTGTAAAAACTTTGTAGTCGTCGCCTAACTTTAATTTTGTGATAGGAGAGAGTCGATTTGATTTGTTTAGATTTTCTAAGATAAACGCTTTGCATTTTTCGTAAGAGCTTGCTTCGCTTTTAAAAAAAGAAGAGATTGGTTGTCTACAGGCATTGATTCCTGGCTTGATATTTGAAAGCTCTTCTAACATAGATTGAATTCCAATTTTTGAAGTTAATACTTTCGCTTCTCTTTCGGTTGTGACTTCTACGGAGTCCGAGCCAATTTGCAGGAGTGCGATTTCTTTGTTTTCTTTTTGAATTTCTTTTGTGCTTTGAATGGATTTTAGAGTGAGCTTTGCTTCTTCTTCCGCGTTCATTAATTTGGTTTGGACTTTTAATTTTTCAGAGATAAAATAACTTTCTACATCTTTTAAAGTTTGCTTTGCCTCCGTGTCCTTCCCCGCGTTAAAACTTCCGGTTGCAATATAACCTACGCTCTGGATTTTTTTTCGAAGAGCAGGTCTTGCTAATTCCATATCGGCAAGACCTTTGTAGATTTGGTCAAGAGTCTCTTTGCTGCTAGTTGTCGCATAATTTACATTATCCGTAAAGTATTCGACACATCTAGAATATTCTTTTGGTTTTTCAGCAATGCACTTGAAATTCGTGCTTGCCGATTTGTCTACTTCAAACAAACAAAATTCAGTGGCAAATCCAGTGGAGTTTAGAACCAAATGTAAGTTTGTTTCGCCCTGTTTCTTCTGTTTTCCTGAAAGAATGCTGCATTGTATGCTAAAAATAAGGATTAAAAGAGAAGAAATATGGCGAAAAAGAATCATTCCGAAACAATTCTAAAAAAGCCTAGGAAGTCTAGCATTTTTTACCTTTCTACTTTCTATACAAATTCCTTAAGATGACGTTTACTCATCTACGGTCTAGCTACGCTTATATAGCCGGTGCTTGTGCGGACTAAATTGCGGTTACTACCCGTTCTAGACCGAAGCTATAAGCGTAGCTGAACCGTTGTTGGTATATACGCATCTATAAGGAAGTGGTAAGTTGTTTATATAAATTTCTGTTGTAAAATAAAAATAAATTATTAGAATCTACAATTGTTTGTCGTATGGAATAAAGAGAGGTAATTATGAAAGTAACAGCACTTGGAACTCATTCAGCATTTGCAACTGGAACATTTAAAGAAAGCATTGATACAAAATACATAAAAGAATTAATCGAAAAATCCCAGACGAAAGAAGACAAAGCCATTGCGATTGGTGAAATCGAAAAGATGGTGAGTGAGCACAAAGAAAGAGTGTATGCTCCGAGGTTTCAAAGTAATTTTCTTTTGGAATTTGAAACAAAAGGAAAAATCAAAGACCATGTGTATCGTTTCGTAATTGATTTCGGCGGAGATATAAGACACTCACTCGCAAATGTTGGTCTTAAGATGGGAGACATTGACGGTTACTATTGCTCACACCCTCACGCAGATCATATTGGAGGAGTAGAAGGAATTGCACTCTCTACTATTTTTAATCCGTATTGGAATTCTAGAAAATTAGAATGGCTACGAAAACCGGGCACTGATCCAAATGATAAAACTCTCGACAATATTCTAGATAGACTCTTTCGAAAAGAATCTCTGCCTAATGACTGTAAGCCGGATCTCTGGGGTCATCGGGAAGTATTAGAAAATCTCTGGGAGTCAGCAAGACCAGGACTCGATACACTACAAGGTGTGAAGAGAGTTGCACTGGATACTTTTTATAATCCTGTGCCAATGGTAAAAGACATAGAGTATGATATGGAAGATGGAAGAAGAACCTGGAGATTTTATACAATTGAATCAACACATGTGATTGGAGGTACTTCTCATATGCCGTCTTACGGTCTTATCTTCGAATGCACGGACGGACAAAAAATTTATTTTCCAACAGACACTCTTCTCATGATGCCACCTACAATGAGAGCCTTCTATGAATCCGCAACTGTCATTTATCAGGACTGTGAAACAGGAATTCGAAGTGGAGTGCATTCTCATATAGACGACATCCGCAAGTGCGAACCTGAAGTAAAAAAGAAATGCTTTCTCTATCACTACACAGAAGAGCCAGTCGTTGACCCCGATGAATTCAGAGGCATACTACGAATAGGCGACGTGCATATGTATTGAGTGTTTGATACACTGCATAGTCCTTGCAGATATTCGAGCGACCCAAGGAAGCGAGAATCAGCTGTTCATGCAGGCAGATATTACGCTCCGTTGGAGCTTAGCCCCGAATGGGGCGCAATACTCTCGGCATGGGAGCAAGCCCTTGCCGATGTATTTGTAAAGAATCATTTTGAAGTATATTAGAACTAAAATAAAACTCGATACGGCAATGACAGTCATTAGTATTTTATAAAAAGCCTGTCTCCATTGATAGGTTTCAATTAAAGCAACAATTAAACCAATCCATATAGAAACTGTGAATGCCAGTAATGAATCCCTCAAAATTCCTCTTTTCTTAATTCTTTTAAAACCTGTTTTTTTACAATCCGTATAATTATCAGAGTAAGAGAAATTACGCTAAAAGAAACCGCTAAAGTAGTTACAACAATTGAATAAAAGTCTATATAGTTTCCCCTTACAAATTTTTTATCTTTTCTCAAAAATTGGTCAATCTTTTTCTATCGAAGACTTGTTGAAATTATTTTCTTATTATTTGCTTGACGACATTTAAAAAAATACTATAGAATAATAAGAGATGATTTTATAAATAAGTTGGAATAAAGAGGATAATAACAATGGAACAAATGCCAATATGGTTTATTATATGTGCTATTTTTGTTTTTGTAGGGGGTCTTTCTCTTATGGCTAAAGGTCTTGTCGGCATGATCGGAAATGAAAAAAAGGAGAGGTAAAGAAGGGAAGGGGTTTTTTCTTTTTTTTTTTTGGCTTTTGTTTTTTTGTTTTTTGTTGTTTTGGTTTTTTTTTTTAGAATTAAAAATATTTTGGGGGGTTTTTTTTGTTGTTTTTTTTTTTTTTTGTTTTTTTTTTTTTTTTTTTTTTTTTCTGGAAAAGAAGAAAATGATTAGCCTGTCGTTTTTAGTTCCAAAATATTCTTTATATAAAAAAATCTTTCGGATAATCGGGATTATCCCATTACACTGCATAGTCCTTGCAGACTATGCAGGAGGTATTTCGCTCCGTTGGAGCTTTAGAACTATAGCCCCGAATGGGGCGCAATACCTTTCGGCATGGGAGCAAGCCCTTGCCGATGTATTTGTAAAGAATCATTTTGAAGTATATTAGAATTATAATGGAATTTTTATATGAAAAATCTTTCGGATAATCGGCATTATCCAATTACACTGCATAGTCCTTGCAGACTATGCAGGAGGTATTTCGCTCCGTTGGAGCTTTAGAACTATAGCCCCGAATGGGGCGCAATACCTTTTGGCATGGGAGCAAGCCCTTGCCGATGTATTTGTAAAGAATCATCTTGCACTATACTATAATTAAAAGGAATCTTTTATGAAACCAATCATCCATCATAAACTACACCATCCAATCCACTCCCGCTTATCCCAACATGCTTCTTTCCTTTTCCTCTGACGGTTCTCTCCGCTATTGGGACAAGGACACCGGCAAACTCTTATTAACCCAACTGCTATTCAAAGAAGGAGAAAGCATTTATTATACAGCAGATGGATACTTTGATTTTACGGATAAGAAGGTGATGGATTATATTGCCTATACTTCGCCGAGTATTCAATCTGGATTTATTGATTTGCAGGATTTGTGGGAGGACTATAAGCGGGATGATTTGAAAGAGTCGGTTCTTGCGGGACGGTTTAAGCCTAAGAAGGGTTCGAATCTAATTCGCAGTGTCGAGACGACTCCTGTGATTAAGACTTTGTTTGATCCGCAGAAAACGATTTCACCGGATAAAGACAATTATCCAATGCGGATTCAGGTTTCGGAAAAGGGTAGTAGGCTTGGCTCGGTTGTAGTGTTTGTCAATGGTGTGCAGGTCGTGAATACTAAATTATCCGAAGAGTCAACTGAGAAAGATATGGAAATCAAGGAAGAGGAAACGTTAGACGGTAAATCCTTTCAATTGAAATTTCCGGTTCCTTTGAATTATGGCACGAATCGTGTGGAGATTAAAGCTTATAATGAATTTGGAATCCCTCAGAGCTATCCTGCTTTTGATTTAGAGCGCAGGACTCCGGCTAATCTTGTTTTGCCCAAGCCGAATCTCTATGTCTTGTCTGTTGGTGTCAATGAATACCAAAAGAACAAATTGAAATTCAGCGTCAAAGATGCAGAGGCTATGGCGGAAGTGCTTTCTAAAAACGGAAAGGAATTATACTCTGCCATTCACGTTAAAAAGCTCCTCGACAAAGACGCTACTAAAAAAGGAATCGAAGACGCACTTGCGGATATTGCGCGTAATGCGAAGCCGGAAGATGTTGTCTTGATTTATCTCAGCGGACATGGAAACAATGCCTCTTCGAGAGAAGTAAAAAGTCTTTTTTATTTCGTCCCCTTTGACTTTAACTGGTCTTCTGATTCCCAAGCCGAATACGTTGCGCGGGAACAAGGAATCGACGCTGAATACTTGAACGAAACATTTACCAAAATCAAATCGCATAAGGTAATCCTAATATTAGATGCCTGTCATTCTGGTTCCATCCAAACAGCCATGTTAGCAAAAGGCGAAGACGAAACAAAAGCTTCTCGCAAAGCCATGGACAGAATGGCAAATGGAACAGGACGTTTTATCTTCGCAAGCTCCGCCGGAAACGAACTCTCCCGCGAACACTCGGAAGCAGGTCATGGACTTTACACATACGTCTTGTTAAACGCTCTCGGCAAGAACACAGATAAAAAAATCCCAAACGCCGATTACATCAACGCCGACGGCTTCATCTATCTATCCGAAATCCGCTCCTACATCGAACAAAAATTTGAAGATCAAACCGAAAAGTATCTAACAGGCGTCAGACAATCTCCACCCTCCATGTCCCTCGGTCGAACAGGAATGCACGAACGAGTAAATGACTTCCCGCTCTTGAAAGTGAAGTAGGAAGACTGATTGCACACAGGGATGAGGATGTAATTAACGTGAGTTCGATGTAAAAATCGTCAGCCCCGAAATTTTCTGTCGGTAGTCCCGAAGCAGAGATTCCCGGCAAAGCCCGACTGAAGGTAAACGACAGAGATGGGCGGGAAATTTGGGAATTACACCTTAACACATTGTCAGATAATAATCTATCCGGCAATGAAAGAAGCCCATCCAAAGATCATCCAAAAGCTGACAAAGCCCAAGCATGGAGGGAAAATATGTCCACTAAAAGAAAACCCTCTCCAATCCTCAGTGCCTCCGGTGCAAATCTATTTGCCTTTCTTGTTTGAAAATTAGAATCTTGCGATATTTTTTAAACTTTTTTTAGATTTTCGTTGAAATTTTAAAGCATACTAAATCTTCTTTCCTAGAGAAATAGAATTTAGAGTTTTTTAAAAATAAAAAATTTACCTGAATATAAGATTCTACCGAAAATTTTAGCAGTAGACAGCAAACACTGAATTTACAATGTGTTTATTAAAACACTTTTAAATCCTGTATTTGAAACAAATAGCCGCAGGTGAATATGATTAGGAGTCGTTAGAATGAAAGTTTTCAGAATTGTTTTAGTTTTGTGTGTTTTAAATACATTTATTTTTGCCCAAGAGGAAAAAGGAGCTACAGGTTCCTCTGCAGCTACTGATGCCAAAGTGGCTGAAAGCAATGCAAGCACAGAAAGAATGTCGCAAGATGTTAAAAATTATTTTACTGCCGAAAAAGAAGCGTCTTTGTATTACATTGGAGCAGGGGCATTTACTACCTCTATGGGTCTTTATTATCGTAACCTCGCAGATAGTAATTATCCTGATCCTATAAGACCTTTTAACAAAAAAAGTGATTCTCCTTACAATCTTGGATTGTCTTATCCTTTATTAGGGGTTGGATTAATGCAGCTTGCTACCGGTGGGTTCATGTATTTTAAAAGCGATAAAAAAGCGAGAGACCTAGAGAAGGAGTTGGATGCGAATCCTTCTAGCTTCAGAGAGCAAGAATTAACAAGAATGGAAAACATTGCTTATTGGAATAAAATATTCCGTTACACAGAATACGCAATGATTGGTGGTGGTCTACTTGCTTATCGTGCAGGTGACCTGAGTGATAAAAAATATATGATAGGTTTAGGAACAGGTCTTTTTATTCAAGGCGTTGTTTCTTTAGCACTGGATTATTTTTCTAATAAGCGCGCTGACGGTTACAGAGAAAAACTTATCAACTTTAACTTTAGTTATTTACCTGCATCAAAAAATCAAAATGCTTACGCAATCAATAGCTTAGGAACAAATGGAACTAGCCTCAATGAAGGATACTACATGTTTACCTTTAGCTATAAACTAAAATAGTAAATCTTCCTAACATGAAAATGAAAGCCATAGTAGCGAGTCATAAATTCGCTGTGATGGCTTTTTCTTTTTAGGAATCCTATCTTTTCTGTTTCATTCGGTATTTTCCTGAATCTTCCTATTTTAATTTAAAAGAAAGAAAAACATTTGAAATTAATTCGTGAGAGCGAACAGTATGGCTTATGAGTAGGAAACAAATTTCATTTGATAGAATATTTCAAATTACTTCTATCATAAATTCTTCCCAGGATTTAAAGTCGCTTCTTGATACAATCATGGAAACGATTAAAGATGTATTAGACACAGAAGGATGTTCGCTCTTACTATACATAAAAGAAGAAGATTGTCTAATCTTTCATACTAGTCGAGGGGAAAAGAGTGATTTGCTACCTTCTCTAAAAGTTCCCAAAGGAAAGGGAATAGCAGGATTAGTTCTTGAGACGCTAGAGCCAATCATTGCAAATGATGCAGAATCGGATCCCAGAATCTACAGAGAAATCGATAGAAGCGTAGGCTTTGTTACCCGCAACCTAATTTGCGTTCCTATGATTGCACAAGGTGACGTGCAAGGCGTTGTAGAAGCAGTGAATACCGTAGATAGACAATGTTTCGATGAAAATGATGTTCATCTGTTGCAAAATTTATCTGATATGGCGGCAATTGCTATACGAAATCGGATACTAATGGATGAACTGCAAGAGAAGTTCAATGAAATAAATTGTCTATTAAAAGTAAGCCAGGCATTGCAGACGATTCCTAGTTTAGAGTATTTCTTGGAAATTGCTTTTCATTCTACGCTTGATTTGATTCAAGTAGAGAGGTTTTCTTTTGCCTATAAAAGTAGAAGCACCGGCAAATGGAGATTAGTCAAAATATATGGATTTAGTCTGGATGCCGAATCTATTCATATCGATGCAGATAATGGAGTTATTGGTCATATTTTAAAGACTGGTAAACCATTGCTTGTTACAAATACAGAGGACACTGATTTAAAGTTTTTGTATCCAAATAATTACAACAGCAAATCCTTTATTTCTATTCCCATCTATTTGAATTCTGAGATCATGGGTATCCTGAGTGTATCTGATAAAAAAAACAAAAAAGCTTTTAATAAATCAGATTTGAGTCTTCTTCTAATTATTTCGAATCATATTGTAGAAGCATATAAATCTCTATTATCAAAAGAGCAGGAGAAAAAACTAGAGGCGATCAATCGAGATTTGCAAATCGCGGCTAAGATTCAAATGTATTCTCTACCTGCTATTCCAAAAAGTATCAATGGGTTAGAAGTAGAAACTCTCTATTTATCTTCTAAAGAAATTGGGGGTGATTTTTATGATATGATCTATCATACTGAAAATGAAATTTCTGCCATTATCGCAGACGTATCCGGTAAAGGAATATCTGCCGCACTGTTTATGGAATTCTCAAAAACAATTTTGGCGAGTGAGGTATCACGATTATCCTCTCCTTCTCAAAGTCTACAGAATGCAAATCGCATTATAAAAGAAAAGTTTAATTATATGATGCTTGTAGAAGTGATGCTGATACGAATTTTTATTACAGAAAGAAGAATTGTATTTTCGAGTGCCGGTCATAATCGGCAATTTTACTATCGAAAGTCAAAAGGTAAGGTAATGCTTTTATCGGGAAAGGGAATTCCTCTCGGAACTAGAATGAAAGAGTTTGAAATTTCTGAAAACACGATAGAATACGAGTCTGGAGATATTATCATCCTATATACCGATGGAATTACTGAAACGATGAATCGGAATCGAGAAATGTTTGGAGAAGAAAGGTTTATTGAGCTAATTGAGAATAATGCAGATAAACCGCTTGGTGAACTAAAGGACATTATTAAAAAAACAACCGATATCTTTCGTGGTAGATACGATATGCTAGAAGACGATTACACTTTAATGTTGATTCGGTTAAACTAAATTTGTTCTTGCGGAGGAATTGCATATCTTTCTTTAAACTCGGAAACTTTTGGTGCCGACAGCATTAAAAAAACTAACAAAATAAATACTGTATATAGAGAATAGGGGTTCTGCCCATTTCCATAACCAATGCAATTTAAAATGGTAGCTCCTTCTAAAATGGAAAACTGAATCATTTTAAAGCTAGTAAAATTGGATAGTTTCTTTTGTAGATTATCTTGCCTTTTGTTTGGTTTTATTAGAATACCAATTAAGAAGAAGGAAAATACAATTGCCATAAAACCAATTCCCGGAAAAAGAAAGTTTAGAGGTTGAGGAAATGATATCTCCAATCTAGAAATAAATAGGAGTATTCCAACAATCGCAATCGTTCCAGAGAAAATTGCAAAATGTATGATTCTTAGAGCAGTAAGTTTTGATTCGAGTGCTGACTTCATTTTTTATTCCTAACAGTTAATTTTACTTTCCTCTTTACATAATCTAATATTAAATATTTTCAGTAAAGTATGAATAAAATATTTTTTTACACCTCAGTGAAGATTATTTGTATTTTTTTATTTATAGTCTCCTGCTCGAAGGGCAGCCCGAATCAAAAAGAGATACTAGCATTACAGGAGAATTCGAATATTTCGGATGAAGAGGCACTTTATGGAATAAGTAGAATCATTTTCGGAGATACTTTAAAAAGCTTTAAGGCTGAAAAAAACTCTTCCGAGAAACAAGATGTAACAATTGAATATGGTGGAAATAGAGCCTACACTTTTTATACAGAAGGAAATTATAGCGAGCGAATTCAGTTTGATACAGTTCGATTTATTCTATTGTATGCGAATGCAGCAAAAAAAAGAAATCTTGGTAACATGCGGGTATCCGTTGTTAAGCCCTACTATGTAAAAGAGCCAGAAGCAAAAAAAGAAGTCACCGAGGAATTTGAAGTTTTTCGTGCTAGTATTTCCGTTTCCGATTTAGAGAAGATATCGGGTTGGAATAATCAAAAGCTTTTGAATGACAATAGAAATGTAAATAATCCAAATGTAATAGAGACTTTTAATCAAGTGCGATTACGTTGGAAAATTGAGTTGAATGAACTAAGCCGAATTGAGTTAAAGTAATACTATGAAAAAGAAAATAATTTATACTATTTGTATTCTATTTGTTCTCTTGCAGTTTATACCGATTAATCGCAAGAACCCACCGGTCGAAGCAGAAATTATTGCTCATGAAAGAGTTAAATCAATTTTAAAAAGATCTTGTTATGATTGCCATTCGAATGAGACAAAGTATCCGGCTTATTCTTATATCTTTCCTGCCTCTGTTTTTTTAGCCCATCATGTGGAGGAAGGTAGAGAAGAATTAAATTTCTCTTCCTGGGAATCACTTTCCTCCTCTAAGAAAGCAAAAAAGGCGACTGAAATAGCGGAAGAAGTCGAAAAAAAAGAAATGCCACTTTCTTCTTATACGCTATTGCATAGATCTGCTGTTCTTTCAGAAGAGGAAATCAGTGTAATAAAAAGTTGGGCGCAGACAATAGAAAAGGGTAATGAATCAGGAAACTGAAATTCAAACAGTTCTTGCTTTCCGAAAGAAAATAGCCACAGATCCTAATTGGAATTCGTGGAAATTTCAGTTACAAAATAGAATCAAGCGAGAGGATTTAGAAAAATTCTTTGTTCTTTCTGATTTAGAAAAAAAGGGAATTCGAGATTCTATACGTTTAAATGTTGGGGCTACTCCTTATTATGCTCTATTGGCTGATCCTCAAGATACCGCCTGCCCAATTCGTAAGACGATTATCCCGGGATTAGGTGAGACGATTCTTTCTCCTGAAGAGTCACCGGATCCACTTCACGAAGAAAGACTTTCACCCGTAAAAGGTCTGACTCGAATGTATGATGATAGGGTATTGCTTTTTTCAAATCAGGAATGCTCCGTCTATTGCAGGCATTGTATGAGAGGGAGAAAGGTCTCTTTTAATGAAGAGCGTATGGATAAGGATGATTTGGACGCAGCATTTCATTATCTAATTTCACATCCTGAGATTTCTGATGTTGTCATCTCCGGAGGGGATCCCTTAAACTTATCCGATTCTAGAATAGACTATATCTTAGAAAATCTAGAAAAAATTCCTAGTATTAAGATTTGTAGAATAGGAACTAGAAATTTAGTTACTCTACCTATGCGGATAACAGACGATCTCTGTAAAATCATTGAATCGCATAATAACGATAATCTTTCCATTTTTTGCAATACCCATTTTAATCATGAAAAAGAATGCACGCAGGAATCTAAGGCAGCCATTCTGAAATTGATTAAGTGCGGAGTAAGCGTTGGCAATCAATGCGTTATCCTAAAAGGTATAAACGATTCAGGCGAATCGATGTTAGCCCTTCATAAAAAGTTATTAGAAATGCGAGTCAGAGCATACTATATGTATGACCCTGAAATTATTCCCGGTTCTAGAAGTTTTAGAACTCCATTAGCAAAAGGTTATGAAATCATTGAATACATGCGGGGAAAAATTTCAGGAATGGGAATTCCTCAATTTGTAAATGATTTACCCGGTGGTGGTGGAAAGATTACTCTTACACCTAGATGGTATTATGGATTTCACAGAGAATCAAGACAGCATATATTTAAGTCAGCGCTAAGAGGAACGTTTCATTTGAGTCCCGAGCCATTTGATTCTAAGTATGATGATAAATACGAAGAAGTTGATTTAGTTCTCTGGGAGAAAATAAAAAACGAAGCTAAATCAGTCCACAATGCCTAAAAGAAAAGTAATTCTACTTGCAGATATTTATGATTCACTGCCAGAGGTAAGCTTTAAACAGAAGCAAGAATGGGAAAGTCAAAAGAGTATCGACTATTTAATGAAAACCATATCCTCCTTGGGCTATGATTCTATCTTAATTGAACCTAAGCTTTCTAAGACAAAAGTTCTAAATGCAATCAAAGATATATTAGAAACTGGTAATATACAAAATACAATTTTATTCAATTTAGTAGAAGGATTCGAATCTAGAAATAGGGAAGGTTATATTCCTTCTATTGGCGAATTTATGGGAATCCCATTTACTGGTTCAGATACTTATGCGCAAACTGTTTCTCTCGATAAAGGTCTAATGAAGCTGATTTGTAAGGGAGCAAGAATTCCCACTAAGAGTTTTCATGTGATTGAAAAAATAGAAGATTTATCGGATACGATTGATTATCCTGTATTTCTTAAGCCAAATGGAGAAGGATCTAGCCTTGGCATCAATGAAACAAGTGTTATTCGTAACTCTCGAGAATTACATAGAAAGACAAAGGAATTGCTTTCTGAATTTGATTCGATTTTATTAGAAGAATTACTAGTTGGTGATGATTTGACCCTTGGAGTAATTGGAAATTATCCTGATTATAAAGCAACCTCAGTGGCAAAGATTAACTATCCATCTACAGTGTATGGGGAAGATATAACAACGAAAGAATCAATGCCGGAAACTCTCTCTTTTTCCATTCCTCGGAGCCTAGAATCAAAGATTCAAAGAGATTCAATTCATATTTGCAATAGGCTTAGGACTTCGGGTTATGCAAGACTAGATTGGAAATGCGATGCGATGGGAAATCCTTTTTTTTTAGAAATCAATTTGACACCGGGATTGTCTGCTTATTATAGCTCACTGCCTATTTGTTATGAGGCAAGTTTTGGTAATTACTCAGATTTAATAAAAAAGGTATTGCATTTTGGGTATGAGAATTATAATACGAACAAAATTTTTAGATATGGAATACTCGAAAAAAATGAATTCGGATGAAAAATTACTTTTCAATTTAATCAAGAGTTTCATAGATAATCATTACGACTTTAAAATCCTTAGCCGATAGAAGAATATATAATGGAAGAAACAGAACTAAACCGCAAAAGCAGAGAGAATATCCTGAAAATAGGTTTTAATACCTTAAGCGAAATTGAAGAAAAAGTAAAGTCCTTCCGTATAATGAATCAAAATGCGGCAAAGAGACGTTATATAATCACGAGAGAAAATATTCGTGACAATAGTCAAAAAGTCATCATTCCTAAAGCCGCAGAGATTGATATTTCAGCTACTATGCTTTTACGAAGACAATTCAAAGGTGATACCATATTCAAGACATTTCAACCAGATGAAGGAATTGTCATTATTTCTGATATGGCAACGATGGAAGGTGTTACGCTTACAATGGATATTGTAACTCAGATTATGAATCTAGGTGGTGGTGCATACGAAGGATTTATTGATAGAGTAGATAGCTTTACAGATTTTATTAATCATTTAAAGAAAGCGTTATTCCCTAAATTAATTATAATTGGCTATATTCCCAAAGAGCGAATTCAAAGTGAGATGATTAATTTTGTTAGAGTAAAGCGAATTGATAATTATCTACGAACTCTTGAACTCACGCATAGTATTCACAAGCCGCATGGTTACTTTCCAAAGATTAAACAGGTTCCTATCAATGAAGATCCAAAGAGTTGGGGTCGATTTGTTGTGGAGATAGTGAGAGAATATACTAAGCCTTACTTAATCGAACAGATTTAGATTTTTTTCTTAAAAACATTTTTCGTCAAAATAAGCTTCTATTTCTTTTAGTGTGATTTGTTCTTGCTCAATTATTTTTTTAACTAATTGTGTTAGCTCCGAGTCTTTTATGATTTGAAGAACGGAGTTATAAATATTATAGTCCGCATCGTCTGTAGTAACTTTGTCTAATCCAATGCCCGTATAATGATAGTTGAGGTTGGAAATTGCCTTTGCCTCATCTTCTGTTTCCCAAAGATTACCATGAAACTTTTTTTCGGACAAAGAATACTTAGTAATTCCAAATTTGTAAGAATTAAACTCAATTATGGAAAGTTCATCATTTAAAAAAATAAAGTTAACCGCCGCAAGGGTAACACCAAGCTCCTTTAAAACTTGCACTGTATAGACTTGCTTTGATGGCTCACTTCGAACCAAGTAACTGACTCTATTCATATCGTATAGCAGGCGGCTGTGTAAAAAATTTTTCTTTGTTTTTACACAGCCCCGGTCATCCCTGATCTAAATTAAATTTTATAGAAGTCTAGGTTCTCTTGGAGGACTGGGGGCAAACTTCCATCACCCGTAGCATACTTCTTGTATCGATTTTCAAATTCTTTAAACTGTCGATTGCGTATATTTGTAAAACGATTGTGCATATCCGCATAGGCAGGCAATTTAGATACTTTATCTCTAATCTCTTTCTGAAATGGAATATGCTTATAGAATATTCCACGCACAAGACGGTTTAATCTCTGTATACCTTCCGATTCATACCGTATCCAGGCAAGATAGTCATTTACAAATTTATCTCTGTCCGTTCTGAATCTCTTGAATTCCGTTGCAATTTTTTCTTTTAATTCAATGGATATATCTTTACTCTTCTTATAGAATTGAATATAATCCATGTATTCAGAAGTGATCGATGGTATACCGGGATTATTCCAATCAGGACCGAGAATATTTTTACATAGTTCCCAACGGAATGCCGCAATTGCTTCAAGCATCATCGTGCGAATATCACCATTTGAAAAAAGAGGAAGAATGATTCGTCCACGACTTTCTTTTGATCCATTTCCACGAAGAATAGACAAGTCTTGCCACATCATAACTTTTCCACCTAGGGAGGGAACCAAAATGAAATCAGGAATAATACTTCTTTGCACAAATTCTTTTCGAATTCCACTTTGCTCATCATTATAAACAATCTCACGGTTAAATGCAGTATAATCTGTTTGTAGGATAGACTGAATGGTATCACTCAATACTTTTTTAGTGACTGCACATTTTTCCAATGGAATAGTGATATGGTATTTAGTCAGGATTGGTAGATGCGTTGCGGGGTTACCCGTTGTTAGCCTAACATTGGGTTGATACATTGCATGCATTTCGTATTTGAATCTACTCACGCTTGTATCGATGGTCGAAGGAATATCACTTTCTCTTTTATAAATGACTTCTTTTGATTCTAATTTAATTTTATCAAAGTAAGTCTGACCCATTTCGTCTAACGATGTTGTTATCTTCTTATTAAAAATCTGCTCAAGCCATTCTACACCACTGTGAATAGGAATATCTCTTCGTCCTTGCGTGTCATCTTTGTAGGTATAAAGATAGGCTGTTTGAGAAGGTTCAAGCAAAGTCTCATCAAAGAATCCGAAGTTAAGCATCATCTCTACTTGTTTAGGAACATTTCGACTGGCTTGGTATTTTTGAAAGCATGCATCATACACTTCCCAATAGGTCTTTGCTATATTCTTTCGAATTTTCCTTGCGTCACTTTCTGGGTCAAGAGGATTGGACATTGACTTTAATTTTAGAATTAGGGACGAAAATTCTTTTATTTGCTCAGGAGGAAGTTTAACAAAATTCAATATCTTACTTGCTGAATTTTCTAACTCTTTCTTCATTGCATCCATATCAATTCCAGTTCTGATAGGTTGATTGGAATTAGCCTCAATTCCGGCAAGTAGATCTTCTTGTGGTTTTAATCCAGCTTGTAAAGACTGAGACCTTTGTTTAAATGAATTGAAGTTAGTCGAAATACCTTGGAATTCTTTATAGAAAATATTCCTATAAGATTGTAAGTATCTTCCTACTTGTTCATGAAAAGCTTCTGTCATCGGAACTAATACTTCCGGTTTTTGATCGCTGATTCCTGTTTCCATTACTTCTAGCATGAGGTTATATTTTTCAAGTAGACTGTTATCTCTACCGCAGAGTAAACTCAAATTATCCGCTACAGAAGTGATTTGCTCTTCTAAAATTTCTAGAAGTCTTGCATACACAGAAGAAAGCTTCTCGCACATATGAATGATAATCGATACATCGGCTTCAAAAAGAGGAGTATTGATCGCAGGATCTACGGAAAGAATTTTTCGAATGAACAAAAATTCCTCATCGTCGAAATCAATTTCATCTAAGTATTCCTTCTTTAATAATTCATGATGATCGTCATTTAAAAATACAAGACTAGCGGATTCGGGAAGTATGCCCCCGCTTTCTATGAAGTTGCTTAGATTCTCCCTTGATAGTCTAAGGATTGGGTCGGACTGCATTTCAAGTTCAGGGTCATAGATATAATTTGTTGGATCAACGCCCGGAAATACAGTCGGCTCTAAAAGAAAATAAGAAAGCGAAAGATTGTCGTTTAGCTTTGTTACTTTCGAATTAAGGGACTGAAGCACATTTGCCTTTTTAAATATTTCCAAAATCTCTCTAAGCAGAGTGCGCGATGTCATTATGCCAATAGAAACTTTTCCCTGGATTGTTTTTCTAATCGTTCCACTGTTTACCTGATAGGTAGAGATGATCGAATCTTGCACAGTCTTAATTGTGCATGGATAACGACCGGAGGTAAACAGACTAATGACTCCAGGGGTCAAATTCTTACCTGCAATCTGAAGGAGAGGAATACTCACATTGTTAATCTTGCGTTCAATTAAGAATGCACCTTCGTGAATTATATTCAAAGAATTGGCAGCGGAGCCTTCTTCAAAAATAATTTGCCCAGCTGGGACGGATATTTTTTGGTTTACTTTACTTGTATCTATTGGCATATATTTAGTTAGTATCTAAACAATATAAATAAGATTAGGGATTCGAAACAATCTTTTTTTATTGTCGATAGATTCTAAAAATATAAGGACAAATTTTTTGAATAAGATAGTTACAAATGCAAAAGAGGCAATTCAGGGAATCAAAGATGGTATGACTTTGATGGTTGGCGGCTTTGGGCTTTGTGGAATTCCAGAAAAATCCATTCAGGCTCTGTTGGAATCAGAGGTAAAAGGTCTAACTGTGATTTCGAATAATTGCGGGGTAGATGAGTTTGGGCTGGGAATTCTATTAAAAAATCATCAGATAAAGAAGATGATTTCGAGCTATGTCGGAGAAAATAAAACATTTGAGAAACAATTTCTAGATGGAAGCCTTGAAGTTGAGTTAAACCCGCAAGGGACCCTTGCTGAAAGAATTCGAGCAGGTGGGGCAGGTATTCCTGGATTCTATACTCCAACAGGTGTAGGAACGTTAGTTGCCGAAGGAAAAGAAGCTCGCGAGTTTAACGGTCGCACCTATATTTTAGAAACAGCACTTTCGGCTGACTTTGCGATTGTAAAAGCATGGAAAGGAGATAAGGCTGGAAATCTGATTTATCGGAAAACGGCACGTAACTTCAATCCAATGATGGCGACAGCCGGAAAAATCACCATTGCCGAAGTAGAAGAGCTTGTAGAAGTCGGCGAGCTTGACCCGGATCAGGTTCATACTCCCGGAATCTATGTGCAAAGAATTTTCCAAGGCGAGAACTACGAAAAGAGAATCGAAAGAAGGACGGTCATCTAATGCCATTAACCAAAGAAGAACAAATCAAACGAGTCGCTCTAGAACTCAAAGATGGGTATTATGTAAATTTAGGAATAGGGATGCCCACACTTGTGGCTAATTACATTTCGCCAGAGATGGATATAATTTTACAATCCGAAAATGGTTTATTAGGACTAGGTCCATTTCCAGTAGCTGGATATGAAGATGCTGATTTAATTAATGCTGGAAAACAGACAGTAACCGCTCTAAAAGGAGCTTCTTATTTTTCCTCTGCCGAATCTTTTGGGATGGTTCGAGGTGGGCATATTGATCTTACCATTTTAGGTGCAATGGAAGTTTCACAGGAAGGCGATCTTGCTAATTGGATGATACCAGGTAAAATGGTAAAAGGAATGGGTGGGGCAATGGATTTAGTTGGTGGAGCCAAACGAGTAGTAGTCGTTATGGAGCATACTAGCAAAGAAGGAACTCCTAAACTTCTTAAGAAATGCTCACTGCCTCTCACTGGTGTCAAATGTGTCCATATGATTGTAACGGAACTAGGTGTCTTCGAAGTTGATAACGGTAAATTAGTATTAACCGAAAGAGCAGAAGATGTGAGTGTTGTAGATATTCGCTCTAAAACAGAAGCTGAATTTTTAGTGAGTAATAATTTGAAAACGATTAAGGTTGAAACTTAACAGTCACCTCGAACCTGCATCATCGGTGAGAGGTCTATCAACCTTAAAACGGAAAAAACAAAAACTGTTCTAAGCAATATAGACCTCTCACGATGGGACTGTTCGAGGTGACAGGGGTAATAATGAACTATAATAAACTATTTAAAAAATATCAAGGCGTACGGGTTGGAATGCTAACGAATCAGAGCGCCTTTTCGAATGGGAAATATCATTTCGAAATTATAAGAGAAAATCTGGGTTTAAAAGTAATTTTTATTCCAGAGCATGGACTCTTTGCTGAATTGCAAGATCAAGTATCAGGCAGTAACCTCAAGTATGACTTTGGCGATGTAAAAATGGAAAATCTCTACGGGGACGAAGAGCATTCCTTGTTTGTAAAAGAAGAAACTCTTGCCGAGATTGATTTAATTGTTTTTGACATTCGGGATGTGGGAGCAAGGTATTATACTTTTCTTACAAGTTGTTTTTATATCCTCCAAAGTGTTGCCAAATATAATTCTGCCGCAACTTCTCATTCGGTAGAAATCTTAGTCATTGAGTCCCCGAATCCTGCCGGGCAAAAAGTAGAAGGATCTCCTTTACAAAAAAAATATTCTTCCTTTGTCGGAGTGGAGACTGTTTTGCATCGTCATGGACTTACAATTGCAGAGATGATGCAGTATTATAAGTATGAATTCAAATTAAATGTACAACTTCATACAATTCCAATAGGAGAATTTTATAAGAAAAAGGATGAAGTTTTTCTTTGGGTTCCCCCTTCACCCAATATTCCTGCGGCTACTACCTGTTATGTTTATTCGGGACAATGTCTTTTAGAAGGAACAAACCTTTCCGAGGGAAGAGGAACGACTCGTCCTTTTGAAACTTTTGGTGCACCCTATATTCAAATGCAAAATGAAAAACTATTACAAAGACTGACTGAATTTCAAAGAGATACATTTATTCTAAGACCTTTGATTTACATACCAACCTTTCACAAACACAAAGGAGAGAAGTGCGGCGGATTTCAAATTCTATTGACTAAGAAGAAAAAGTTTCATAGTTTATTGTTTACTCTTCACTTGCTTTGCACACTGCGAGAATTCTATCCAAATGAGTTTAAATTTTTAAAAGGGGTATATGAGTTTCGCTCCGATCATAGCGCCATAGAGCTATTAGCTGGAGATGATAGAATATTGGATTTCTTAAATGGAGATTCTAATTATTTAGAATTAGAAGAGTATTTTAAAGAAGAAGAAGCAAATTGGAAAAAGAAAATTAAGGAAATGAAATGAATCGGATAGTTTCGAATATACCATTTTGAAAAAATCTATTAACGGGTCAAAAAGTTTCGGTAAACACTGACGAAGGAAATTGACTAGTTTAAGTAATAGAAGAGAATTAATGAGGGAATAAATTCCTGCGCATAATTTAGATAATGCACAGGAATTGGGTTTATATTTAGTATCTTTTCATGCTAGGTTCAATTTCTACTGACCAGAGATCAACTCCACCCGTGAGACTTTTGCAATTTGGAAGTCCGTGTCCTTTGAAGTAGGAAGTAGCTTCTAGACTTCGCATTCCATGGTGGCAAATAAATACAGTTGTTGTATTCTTGTCCCATTTATTTAAGATTTCATAAGCGAGTTTTTGAGAAATCATTTCACTTCCCGGAATTGCAGCAATTTCAATTTCCCAGTCTTCGCGAACATCAACAAGCTTAATATCTTCGCCTTTATCCAATCTTTCTTTTAATTCTTTCGGGCTAATTTGCATTTGTCTGTCTACTTCAGCAGAATCATAGATGAACTTAATGGCATTGTCTACTTCTTTGTCTCTTCTGTGGTTTACAAAAACCTCTGTAAGACTCTCGTCTAAAGAGAATCCACAGCTAGAGCATCCGCCAATATGGTATTTTTGAAAAAGGGCTCTTTTAGCTCCGGGGTAAATGTCTAGAATTTCTCCCATTTTCATTTCGGGAGTAATTTCTTTGTTTAAGGTTGTATTCATAGTTCTTTCCTTTGTTTTATTTCAGGTGAAAGCTGAATTTAGTGTCAATTTACAATTTTGCGATTTATTCGCAAGTATAATTGTTTAAACCTTAGACTTGCTTTAACAGTGCAGTATGCTATAAATTTAAAAGAATTTGTTCATTGCTGGCATATTCCGATCAGATCGTTTTTCGGTTTCCTAATCCTGTAAATCTTGTTAATCCTGTCAACAAAAGCTTTTACCTAAAACGAAACTAACTAGACCTTATTAAACATAACAGGACAAAAATAAAAGTATTGTAAAGATTATAATTTCTTAGAGGTTGTATTTACTTATGAAAGTTGTTCAATATCTTTTAGTAGGGATTCTTTTCTTTAGTGCAATGGCTGTCGTTGCTTATTTTACAATTATCACAGACGGGGGACCTTTAAAGAAAGAAGCATATTCCATGAAGATTTATTTTCCCAATGGAGAAGGAATTAAGATTGGAAATAAAGTTACAGTGCAAGGTGTTCCCTACGGGTATGTATCCCGAATTAATTTGGTTCAAGTTGACTTAGATGGAAATGTTTTGCCCAAAGGAGAAGAGGGGATTGGAACTAGGGTGGAGGTTACAATTACTGTGCCAGCTTCCATTAAAATGTATGAAAACTATGAAATTAAAATTAAAAATGAAAGCCTGCTTTCAGGGCGGGTAATATCGATTGACCCCGGCACTTCCCTCGAAAGAGATTTAAAGACGAACGAAGTTTTGCCGAGCGCAAAGAAGAACAGAGAAATAAACCTTGGTAGTTCTGATAGTGCAAACCGCTTGAAAGGGAAAACGAATGAAGATCCGCTTGTTAGTCTCTCTGAATTGATTGCTGAAAATCGCAGTGATATTCGAAAGACTATCTCAAATGTAGCAGATATTTCTGGTAAAATTAATTCGGGAAAAGGAACTCTTGGAAGATTAATTAACCAAGACGACATTCATTCTAACGTCAACACTACATTAACCGATGCACAAATAGTTTTAAGAGAATTAAGGGAAGGTCTTGAGGATACTCGCGAGCAAGCCCCTGTGACAAGCTTCATAAGGTCAGCACTTTCAGCATTCTAAGAACGTTTGTTAATAGATATATAATTTATGGATCTGTTTTTATAATTAGAGAATAGCGAGCCATATTGATTTTAATTCTATAAAATATGCCTAAGTCTTTTGAATTGGGATTTTTCTGGATTTTGGTAAATGTATTTAGAATTCTAATTTTTTCGCTTTCTGTTAGTTTTTCAATTTTACAAATTTTAAAGATAAGAGAAAGGCAGGCTTTTAATCTTTCCTGATATAGATTCATCTCACGAATACTTTCAAATGAAGTTTCCCTTGCAAGAGATTCAAAATTGGCAAGTGTGGAATTTTGATTAATTTTTGTTTTTTCTTTTCTAGTTCGAATTGAATTCTGGAAGGATGTCATTTCTCGTAAATACATTGCTTTATCCTCTTACGAATCGGAAATCGTAGTTAAGATTTTCTATTTGTCAAAGATTTTTTTTTAGAACTGTCATAATTGGAAAATAAAAAGAGAAATCGCTCATTCTGAACATTAGATTTTTACTCTGGAGAAATTAAGTCATTAGGTTTTTCTGGGCTTTTCTTAGATGTTAAAAAATAGTAAAAACTTACACTTTGAGCAATTTTTTTACTAAAATAATATTGAAAATAAAGAGGCAAGTGTTTAAGCTGTTTCAAATCTAGGATTCTTCTTCGAGGCGAAATGGAATGACAAAAATAAAATTTGAGCTTAATAAGAAACAATTGGAGGGAGCCATTAAGGGTGTTCAGGGAATCGCCCATCCAGTGCGCCTCATGATTCTTTATGCCCTATCAAAAGAAGAATTATCGGTCAACGATTTGTCTGATTTCACAGGAGTTAGTCAATCTGTCACTTCACAGCACCTGAGCAAAATGAAGGACAGCGGAATTCTAGAAAGCCGCAAAGAATCCAATAAAGTTTTTTACTATGTCAAAGATAATAAATATCGTGAACTTGTTAAAAACATCGTAAAACTATTCGGTGTCTGATTAGTTTGCGAATCCCAAAAGGGTTCCAATCTGATAAACCGCTAGTGAACTCAAATAAGCAAGAATTGTCATATACATAAATAAAAAGCTAGGCCAGAAATAAGATTTAGTCTCTTGCCTTACGACGGCAAGTGTGGACATACATTGACTAGCATAGGCAAAAAAGAGTAAGAGGCTAATGGCTGTTAGTAGGCTCCATGTTTTTTTTCCTGTATCACGATTTACATCATCTTGAATGGATGTTTTTAAATCTTCGCTGGTTTCATCTCCTTCCACTCCATAGATGATCGCAAGTGTCGAAACCATAACTTCCCTCGCTGCAAAAGAAGATATAATACCAACGCCAATTTTCCAATCGAAACCTAATGGTAGTATTGCAGGTTCAATAAATTTTCCTAGTTGAGCTGCATATGATTTTGAAATTTCAGTAGGTATTTGTTGCTTCTCTGTTGGTGCGGCTACGGGATAATAAGCGAGAAACCAGAGAAGAATGGATGCATAAAGAATAATAGTTCCAGAATTTTCAATAAAAGCTTTTACATTTTGGTAAACACTTAGGAATAAATTCTTTAGCGATGGAATTTTATAGGTTGGAAGTTCAATTAAAAAATAGGAGGAATCATGTCTAAAGAATGTCTTTTTAAAAAGGAGTGCGAATAAAAGAGCAGTAACCATACCCAGAATAAATAATCCAAATAATACGAGTGCTTGTAGAGAAAAAATACCAAGCAAATTTTTCTTTGGAAAAATTGCTCCAATGATAAGTATGTATACCGGATAACGTGCAGAGCAGGTAATAAGAGGAGAAATAAGAATAGTCGCCATTTTATCTGATTTGTTTTCAATCGTTCGAGTACTCATAATGGCAGGAACTGCACAGGCTGCTGAAGATAAAAGTGGAATGAATGATTTGCCGGATAATCCGAATCTCCCCATAAATTTATCCATTATGAAAGCTACTCTTGATAGGTAACCAGATTCTTCCATAATTCCTATAAAGAAAAATAGCAATGCGATTTGCGGAATGAAAGCAAGCACTGATCCAACCCCTCCGATAATTCCCTTTGTTACGAGTCCATTGAAAGGTCCAACGGGAAGACGGGCTTGAAAATAATTTGCCAAACTATCAATTGAGGATTCAATTATTTGCATGGGAATTTCTGACCAAGAGAATAGGGATTGAAAAACAAAAGCCATAATTCCAAAAAAAGTTATCATTCCGAAGACGGGATGAAGAATGATTTTATCAAATTTTGAAGAGAAGCTTTTTTGATTTTCCATATTACCCGTCAATACTTTGCCGATAATCGATTTTATTCTAAATGATTTATGAATTACCTCTTCTTGGTATTTATATTTTAGACCAGATGCTTCGAGTTCTTTTTCAATAAAGCTTTGAATTTCAGGTTTGAATTCCTCTAACCCGGGTAATTCTTTTTGGAGTTTTTCACCTGATATTCTTTTTAATGCATTTGACAGAACAAAGGACAGGTAATGATGATTATCCGTTTCTATTCGTGTTAATAGACTGTTTAAAAAATTTTCTCGCTTATCATCCCAAGTCCATAGTCTTGATGGAGTCTTGAAATTATACTCTTGCGAAATTAATTCTTTTAATTCTTGAATTCCACTTCCACTCTTTGCATTTACTAAAAGAGTCTCAATTCCTAGTTCCCGTTTTAAAGCATCTACTTGTATAGAAAGATTTTTCTTTTCTAAGATATCTTTCATTGTTATCACTAAAAGAATTGGTGCACCCAGATCCATTATCTGAAATAAAAACTGCAAACTCCTTTCTAATAACATCGCATCAAGAACGAAGATTATTTTATCAGATTCGCGGCGGTTGATTAAAAAACGAGTGAGAGTTTTTTTATCCTCAGAATTAGCATTTAGAGAAAATGATCCAGGTAGGTCAATAATCTCTAATTGTTTATCTTTTAACTTAATTTCACCCGTGGCGATTCCAACTGTGATTCCAGGAAAGTTGCCTGTCTTTTGGCTAAGACCTGTTAGCCGATTAAAGATAGATGTTTTTCCCGCATTTGCATTTCCCACAAGTAGGCAGCGGTAATTATTATTCATTAGTACTTACCTGTATGTACATTGCATCATTTAATCTAAGAGAAACTTTCGTTCTTCCTATTTGCACAACGATTTTATTTTGACTTTGATACTTTTGTAAAACTGAAATCTCTGTTCCTGGCAGAAAGCCATAATCAATCAATTCCATAATGTATTCAGGCCTAAGCTCATCTTGATTGATTAAATCGACTTGAGCAGTTTGCTTTAGTTCTAAGCTGCTGAGGCTCTTTTTCATCTATATCCGATAGATTTATTTTTCTTTACTTCCATTGGAGTTAGGTCTTTAATTAGATCCATCTCCGGCGCTAATATCTTCACATATCTATCAAAATAGAGCATCTGTTTAATCAATAGACCGAACTCATGTGGAATTCTTAAGCCATTGTTCTTACTGATGTCACTGATTCTTAGCATAACAGCGTTTAGCCGCCCTTCGTCAATGTTTGCAACTTCTCCAAGTTGAATGTTCATTGCGATTTCATTCATCTCATCAAAAATGTATTCCAAGTCTTTTGCGAATTTTACTTCATCAATTCCTTTTGCAGTTGAATCCATTTGCACAAGACCCTTTGCCATGGTCTTAGCATTTGTTGTTCCGAGTCCTTCCATAAATAACATCAACCCCATCCATGTTTCGGGGGAAATTCTTCCGACGATTCCAAAGTCAATGAATCCAATTTTACCATCTTTTAGAACAAGTAGGTTGCCTGCATGAACGTCTGCATGAAACATCCCGCTGCCCAGAGAGGAAAACCAAATATCGAGAGCATCAGTCAATGTTTTTGCTGGATTGTTTGAAACTGCTTTAATTGCTTTTAGATCTGTAAGCGGAATTCCATAAAATCTTTCCATGGTTAATAGACGTTTTGTGCTGTAAGAATGAAATACTCTTGGAACTTTTGCTCTTGTCTCGCCTGTGCTCAAAAGATGTTTGTCGAATTCTTCAATATTTTTGGCTTCTTGGATAAAATCTACTTCTAGCAAAATGGAGTCATGAAAAGTTTTTACGATTTCGGTGAGACCAGATGCCTTAAAACCCGGGGCAAGCTTTTCAAAAAGCAACGTAGACAAATAAATCAAATTCATATCGGTCTTAAGAACATCCTCAATATCTGGTCTTTGAACTTTTAATACAACGTCAAAGCCATCGATTGTTGTTGCTGCATGAACTTGCGAAATGGAAGCAGATGCCATTGGTTTTTCTTCAATATAGGAAAAAAATTGACTAGTCTTTCCACCTAGCTCTTTTTCAAGAATTTGAGTGATCGTTTTAAATGGAATAGGGCGAACAGAATCTAGACATTTTTGCATTTCTTCTACGTAATCTTTCGGAAAAAGAGAAGGAGCAGAGGCGATGAATTGTCCCAATTTAATATACGTTGCTCCTAGGTCTTCGAAAGCTTCTCTCAAGCGAACTGCTAGTTGCGCATCTTTTTTGTCTAGCAGAATGTCAGCGAGAACCTGCGCCAATTTAGTGGAAAGAACCCTGAATGAGTCAGCGATTCGTAGGATTGCATTGATTCCAGATGTAATGTTGTCAGTTAAATGAGCCATTAGGATAAAATTTCAGGCTTACTTTTACTGACAATTCATTTAGCTGGAATGATTTTTTGTTTACAGAATATCATTTTTGGCAAACATTGTCAGAAATTTCTAAAAGAAGTAAATTAATCAACCATATATGGACAAAGAAAACATTTTAATTCAGGAGCTTGGGAAATTGGAGCTCTCTGAGCTAAAAAAAGTAGCAACTCTTTGGAATCTTCATAAATTCATCGGAAAAGATAAGAAAACATCTGTAACTCAACTCTATTCCGCCTTTCAAGAAGAATTCTATCTAAAGTCAATACTCGAAAAGCTCACTCCCATCCAAGTAAACATCTTCTCTCTAATTCTCAAAAATAAAAATGTGCAAACACTCGGTGAGATAGTTCGAAAGACATCACTCCACCCGATCAATGCAGAAACAGAATTAGGTGTGCTTCGAAAATATTGTTTAGTCTACCAGAGAAAAAATCGGGAACGACTGACAAACAACCTGGATAAATACCATGCTTACCAAGAAATTGCAGATCTAATCAAACTAGATATGAATTCTAAGGGCGAGAAATTTAAATTATCCTTAGATAAATTTCTTCATAAATTGCCAACAGATCAAATTTCGCCCGAATGGTCAAAAGCTCTCGGACATAAGAAAGTTGAATCATCGGATGAATTTTTAAAGTTTGCATTATCCGAAGAAGGCATTGGTCTTTGCATTGGGTCTCTTTCTGAAATTGAAAGAGATGTGCTACTCTATGTGTATACGCATGGAGGTGTTATCGAAGCTGACGTTGTGCGGAACTATATCAATGTGAATCGTGAGAAATTTGAGCAGATAATACCTGAGTTAACCGCAAAGTATTTAGTATTTGATACGTATTACGTAGATGAGAGATTTATTCGGATTATAACTATTCCGAAAGAAATCTTAAATTATATTCAAGTTCATACTCTGTTACCTTCCGTAAAAAAAGGGACAAAGCAAAAACAAGAAAAGATCGCAAAGAATGATTTGGATTTCTTTTTAAATATTAAGAAAATGATTTCTTTCGTTTCTAGAAAAGGACTGAGTCTTGCCAAATCTGGAAAAATCAAGCAAGCAGATAATAAGCGAACAGAGCAAGATTTATTGAAGCCGGATATTGATATTTTCCCGGAAAAAGGGCAAGTATATCAAATTGAATTGATTCTTCCGATTCTAAAAATCCTAAATCTGGTCGATATCAAAGGGGAAAACATCGTATTAGCCGGAGAAATTGATGAATTTCAAAAGAAGGATATTTTTGAATTAATGAATTTAGTCATTCATGAAGTCAATGAAGTTCGCTCTAAGAGATTCAATCCACCAGAAGTCTTTTCCGCCATTGAAGTTCCTTTCTACGACAAACCAATCCTAGACAAATGCGTTCAGATTATCTTGAATATGGGTAAGGTGAATACTTCCGTAATTTTTTCAAATGTAGTTAGAGAGAATTTGGTATTAGCCCCTGGTTTTAAAATTAAGAATTTTGAATCAGACTTGTTAGATTTACGAAAGGAAATTATCAGTGCAATTTTTTATCTGCACTTATTTGGATTATTGGAAGTAGAATATCCTTCTCGTTTTTTAGTTTTATCTGATTTAGGAAAATATTATTTTCAATCAAAGGCGATTCCAAAGCATACAGAGAAGGGGGGAATTACTATTAACTCCGACTTTAGTATCATTGCATTTCCTGAGAAATGTTCATTGCATGGCATTCACTTATTAAAAGTTTTTACTGAGCTAAAGGATTATGACCGAGTTTATACATTTGCGTTAACGAAAGATTCTTTTCAAAACGGAATTTTACTAGGATATGATCCAAATCTCTTTATACAATTTTTAAAAGATTCAAGTAAGGCAGACCTTGCTCAGAATCTAATGTTCTTGTTCGATGATTGGGGTAAGAATTTACCGATCGTTGTGGTTACTGAGGATTGTGTGCTCCTTAAAACGTACGACCCACATGTAATGGAGTTGTTGCTAGGGCAGATTAAAGGAAAGAAAATTGTTATGGAGGAAATTAGCCCTGAAGCGATCTTGATAGATAAATCAAAAATTCAGGACGTAATTCAAATCTCCGAGAAATTGAACCTGATTATAAAGTTAATCAGGTAATTCTATTCAGGGTCTGTAACTTTAATCTTAGTTTTAAAGTTCCAGGCTCTGAAAGGTGCTATAGCTTCAAGCCTTTGGTCTAGTACGAAGTAAAGTCTATCACCGTATTTTACCAATCCACCTTTGTAGTGTGCGTATTTTGTTTTATGGTCAACTAATCCTACCTCTTTTACCTGTTTCCAGTCTTCACAGGTTTTCAGGGAAGGTACTTTTCTCAGATACAATTCTTTGATTGTATTATCTTTTACTGCGTCTCTTAAAATTTTTTCCCATTCCATACAGAATAGATTCCTTACTTTTATCCTAGCCTATGCTATATTTACAATACGAAAAAGGTTATCTCTATCTCTTGGCTTCGTATGCAACATAAGCTGCAAATTGGTACAATATAATCATCATGAGAGTAGTCAATGTAAATTTAAGAAAAGAATTGGAATTTTACAAGAATCCATTAAGCTCATATAGGTAAGAATTCCTTTTTTACTAAAAAAAACTTTTCTTTTTCCGGTCTCCCAAAAGAATGGTAATACATTCTTATTCCTTGATAAGATTGTTCTCGGGCCTGTAGCTCAGCTGGTTAGAGCACTCGCTTGATAAGCGAGGGGTCACAAGTTCAAATCTTGTCAGGCCCATAAAGGGGCTTTAGCTCAGCTGGGAGAGCATCTGCTTTGCAAGCAGAGGGTCATCGGTTCGATCCCGATAAGCTCCATTTCTTTTTTAATTTTTCTTGCCTATAGTTGCCTCACACATATTTTATCATTCAGTGCGCATCATAGTTCAAATCCTATTATTTTTATTTCTTACCGTTTCTATTGAAGCTAAGCTCCCCACTTATCCTAGCGGAGTTTATCCTTCCAATTATTGGCAGTTTTGGGTGTTCTATGAAAAAGAGTGGCGAAAGGGGCAAAAAGATATTATCCTCCGCCCTTTTTATTCTAATTATAAGGATGAGTTGAGTGCTCATAAATTTAATACTTCCCTGTATCCTCTTTACTATTCTGAGCAAACAAATCATTGGAGCAAATGGACTTTTTTATTTGTATTTAGCCACGACAGTACTTTGCATGACGATACAGGAGATGACTCAGATTTAGTTCTCTCTCCTTTATTTCAGTGGGGGCGAGGAGAAACAGCGAAGGATCGGTATGTGGCTTTTTTCCCATTCTTTGGAAAAATGAAATCTAAACTTTCATGGGGTGAAATTAATTTTTTTCTATTTCCGCTGTATGTAGATTGGAGTCATAAAGAGTTTAAAGCGCGTAGTTTATTTTATCCGCTTTTGCTTTGGGGAAGTTCGGATATTCGAAGTGAACAGAGGTTTCTTCCGTTTTTTTCGAAGAAGTCTCATATCGCCAAATTTGAACATTACTCAGTTTTCTGGCCATTCCTTCAATGGGGACGCGATTCATTAGATAAGAAAGAACCTACTTCCTTTTCCTTTCTATTTCCGATTTATAATATTAAATCTTCTCAATATGGAAATATGAAAAGTCATGCATTTTTATGGATACCTCTTCTCGGGTCACTTGTTGGATACGGATATGATAAGAGGACAAGCGAAGTGAATTATAATTTTCTTTTCTTTCTAATGCAATATGGTTACTCAAATAGCAAGGATTATCGTAAGCATATATTTTTTCCTTTTTACGGTTATTCTAGATTTGCCAGCAAGGAGTTTACTTTTATTACTCCCTTATTCGTTCATATGAGATCAGACACGTATGGAGTGAAATCAAATTCATATTATCTAATACCTTTCTTTTATTACAAGGAAATGCACTATAATAAAGAAGAAAGAGCGGATACCTATTATAAAGTCTGGCCTATTTTCAAATGGCATAGAGATGCAGAAGGAAATCTTTTTTGGAATACACTCTCCTTGTTTCCTATTCGTTCAACTACTCTAGAACGAATTTGGGATCCGTTTGTTTCTATCATTGAATATAAAAAGTTTATCAATGGAGAAAAGCGATTATCTTTAATGATGCGTTCCTATACGCAACGTTGGACTGAGGATGAATTACATATATATATACCCTTCTTACTTGATTTGTCATTGGAAAAAGATAAAACATCTTGGAAATTTCTTTACGGTTTTTTGGGTTATGAACGAATAGAAGAGAAAAGACATCTACAAGTTCTTTGGTTTATTTCAATATGAGAGTAAGGACGATTTGTCAATGGGAATGATTGAGTTAGCAAAAAGCTTTATTTTTGGAGCGGGGTATACTCTTGTTTTACTCTTTCAAACAGTTTTACAGTTTAGAGCGATTTTCTTTAAGCGAAATGAAATTGTTCAGCAGATGTTCACTGCTGGAATTAGTAGCTTTTTTGTAGTTTCAATTGTTGCTGTTTTTACTGGAATGATTATGGGTTTAAATGCCGGTCTAGGTTTAAAAGACTTTGGTGCTGAAGGGCAAATTGGACTTCTCCTCACAATCACACTTACGCGAGAAATGTCTCCCTTTATGACGGCGCTCATATTATCTGCCTCTGTTGGTTCTGCCATTGCAGCAGAAATTGGAACGATGAAAGTATCGGAAGAAATTGATGCATTGGAGGTAATGTCTATTAGCCCTGTGCGGTATCTTGTGATGCCAAGGGTCATTGGCTTTTCTCTGATGGTTCCTGTTTTATGTATTTATTCTAGCATACTTGGTGTCTTTGGGGGAGCGGTTGTTGGACATTTTCAATTGGGAGTAGAATATCAGGTTTATTTTAATGATGTTTTAAATAGAGTAGGCTCTGTTCCTGGTCTAAAAGACTTGTACGTAGGTCTATTAAAAGGCTTTGTATTTGGTATAACTGTTTCAATAGTTTCCTGCTCTCATGGACTAAGGGCTACTAACGGTGCTATTGGTGTTGGTCGGGCAACCAGAGAATCAGTCGTAACTTCTTTCTTGTTAGTAATCTTTATAGGTTACGTATTAACCGCCATTTTATATAGGTAATAAATATGAGTGAGATACCAATCATTGAAATGAAAAATGTGCATAAGACATTTGGAACGAGAAAAATTTTAAAAGGAGTGGATGTCGTTGTCAATAAGGGGGAAACGATGGTTATTCTCGGTCCTTCTGGAACTGGAAAATCTGTTACACTCAAACATATCACTGGTCTTGTCGCTCCTGACGAAGGGGATTGTCTTATTTTGGGAGAGTCGATTGCATTTTCGAAAGAAAAAGTGAGAGAGAAACTTCGTGCAAAGATGGGAGTTCTTTTTCAATCAGGTGCTTTAATAAACTGGCTAAGTGTCTACGAGAACGTAGCCTTACCACTCAGAGAGCATAAAATTTCTAAAGGGGAAGAGCTACATAGAAATGTGATGGAGAAATTACAGTGGCTAGACTTGGTAGTGGCTAAGGACAATTTACCGGGAGATATTAGTGGTGGAATGAAAAAAAGAGCTGGTATCGCAAGGGCACTGACGACTAATCCTGAAATATTACTCTACGATGAACCAACATCCGGTCTTGATCCAGTAATGTCGAATGTGTTCAATGAATTGATTTTACGTTTAAAAAAAGAACTTCATGTCACTTCTATAGTCGTAACTCATGACATGGAAAGTGCTTATATGATTGCAGATAGAATTACTTTTCTTTACGAAGGCAAAGCGATATTTTGTGGAACTGTTTCTGAATTGAAAGCTTCGCCGAATGCTATTATCCAACAGTTTATTCATGGTCGCACGTTTGGTCCTATGATACTTGATCATTCTGAAAAAAAGAAATTAAAGCATTGATGTATAGCGGATAAGAATTTGTATCTCTTGACAATTAAAAATGAAAAATCGTTAATTGAATATTTCAAAAATGCATTTCACTTATAAAATTAAGTCTGAGGAAAGAGTTTTTAGCCTGCTACAATTTCTTGCTAAGAAATATACATACTATTCTCTAGAGGATTGGAAATTACAAATCACAAAAGAAATGATTTTAGTAAATGGAGAAAAGGCAGAATTCGACTTACTGCTAAAGGAAAATGACGAGATTTCTTTTTTGAAAGAAGATTTTGAAGAACCTTCAGTTGATGAGAATTTTTCAGTAGTTTATGAAGACGAATTCCTATTTGCGATCAATAAATCTGGCAATTTGCCAGTTCATCCTGCTGGTCGATATAGGAAGAATAACCTCACAACCATTTTACAAAATTCTAGTAAGATAAATGGCGAAATGTATATTGTAAATCGTCTTGATCGAGAAACATCAGGAATTGTTCTATTTGGCAAATCATCCTTAGCCGCTTCTCGTTTAGGCAAATTATTCGAAAGAGGCTTAGTTAAGAAAACTTATATAAGCTATGTGGAAGGATTATTTCCTGAAAGAATTACTGCAAAAGGTTTTTTAAGTAAGGATGATTCTTCTGAGATTAGAAAGAAGAAAAAATTTTCTTATCAAAAAGCAAGTAATTCCCTTTGGGAAGTAGATACAGATTTTGAATTAATAAACACGTTCTCTGAGATATCGAAGATATATGCTTATCCACATACTGGGAAGATTCATCAGATTAGAGCCACTCTTTATTCAATCGGCTATCCGGTAGTAGGCGATAAAATGTATGGGTATGACGAGAATCTTTTCCTAAAGTTTATAGAAACTGGAATTAGCGAAAATAAGTTTAATTTGCAAAGACAAGCTCTTCATGCATATCGTTTAGAGTTTCATCATCCATTTACTGATTCAGATATTATTATCCACGCGGAGGAACCAGACGATATGCTAAGTCTAATGCAAAATTAGACTTAAATACATTGGAATCTGTGAAAAGTTTTTGCTGATAGCATATCAATTAGAATTGAGCCAGTGCTTTTATTGTCTACATTCGGGGCACAAGGTCTTTTTAAATCGAGAGTATCCACTGTCCTAAAATCTAAACTAAAACGTGTATGATTTGTTAAATTTGGAGTCGTTCCATGCAGGTGAGAAGCGGAAAATAGCAATAAGTCGCCAGCCTTACAAGGAATTTTTAATTCATTTTTTCGATTCAGTTCTTCTGTTACCTCTGGGAAGATTCTTTCTTTGTCTATTTGAGTAGATTGAAAGCCACCTGCCAAACTCCAATTTGCATAATCAAATTCATTTGAATTATTCTTTACCGGTCTTGAAAAATAGTCGGGATAAAAGCTAAATGTATCTTTTTCATCGACATCATATAATGGAATCCACCAATTGATCTGAGCTTCCGGATTTGCATACCATGTATCACGGTGAATCGCAAATGCAGGCTTAGCCGCTGAGATCTTATGTGCGTATGAGGTAATAGATCTTAGCCGCACTGGATCAAAAAAAATTGTTTCGATATTGAAACTCCTTTCATTCAAGATACTCCGTATAAATTTTCTTGTCTCTTGTTGATTTGAGAATATAGGTTTTATTGCTGATAAAGTTTCAAAGAATATTTCTCTAGAAACTCTATGTTCGAATTCTCTAATATTCTCTGTCTTTAAATATTTTTGTAAAAAGCTTATTGCGAATCTTGCTAACTCTTTTGATTTTTCGCAATTCGTAACGAGAATAATTTTTCCATTAAAAATAAGTTCTCTTGTTTCTACCAAGGAGGTATTAGTGTAAAGGATATCTGAATCATTGGCGATGTTCATTGGGATGTTAAATATGTCTTTCGTTCTAGAAACTCTAGACTTTAAGAAAAGAGATGCTAATTGATAGGAGTTTTTGAGTTTACTTAGAAGAGAAGGAAATTCCGAGCCTTAGTAGCCCGCTCGGAATTTTAAAGACCTTAATAAATTATTTTGAAACGCCGAGCGCTCTAACTGTAGTCATATTGATGTGCTTTCCCTCATCAACAGGTAGGTTTTTGCTTTTTTGAAACTCATTCAGAGCTTTGAAAGTTCCTGCATCTGCATTTCCCTCTGTAGAACCAGGATCAAATCCAGCTGCTTTTAGAGCTTTTTGAACTTCGCTGAGTTTTTCTTTGGTTGTATTGTTTTCACAAAGAATTTCTCTCCACTCTGATTTTTCAGGTTGGTCGATAACTTTCTTGGAAACAGTCTGGTATTCTGCCGGGACAGCTGCTTTGAATTCTTTTTCTGGTTCAACTAGTTTTTGAATTTGAACAGTTCTGTATTCTGCTGGAATTTCGATTGTTTTAGTTGTTGCAGGAGTTTTAAGAACTTGTTTTTGTATGACGGATTTTTCTTCAGGAACATCTACTTCTTTGGTCGAAGCAGGAGTCTTAATAACTTCTTTAGATACCATTTTGTATGTTGGAGGAACTTCAACTAGACATTTAATACCTGTGGTTGAGTCTTTTTTCCACTCAGTGTAACCTTCTTTATCCACGACTTTTTCTTCTACAGTTTCATACACTGCAGGAATTTGTTCGATTTTTTTTCCAGCAGCTCTAACAACTACTGTTTCTTCTACCATTTCGTAAGTAGCGGGAATTGTTTCTGTTGTAGTGGAAGCTGGTTTAACTAAAACTTGTTCAAAGGTGGATTCGTAACGAGCCGGAATAATTTCAATCTTTTCTGTTGCTGCTCTTTTAACAACATTTTCATTCACTTCTCTGTATGTAGCAGGTGAATAAACGGGAATCCAACATTGACCAGCTTTTGCTAGAGGTGGATTTTCAGGTAAAGAGCCTAACTTATTCGTTGCTGATTCGTCTGCACTTCGCATTCCTACTTTTTCTTTGTCTGCAGATGCATCACCTGAGCCACTTCTAGTTGAGGCTGGTGCAGTCTTCGCATCCTTAGAAACTGCTGCATCCTTTGAGTCTTTTACATCTTTTGAGTCTTTGGCATCTTTTGAGTCTTTGGCATCTTTTGTGCTAGCTGCGTCCTTTGCATCTTTTTTAGGTGCACTGCTACAAGTAGCAAAGACTGCTAAGACGATTGACACAAGTATAACTTTAAAGCTAAAATTTCTTAACATTTTTTATTCTCCAATATATCGATTGTAACCATGTAGTTTACTAAATAGAAAAAAGTAAAGTAGACTTTTCGCTACGATAAATACATCGTGATATTTTTTAATTTTCTTGAGGATTGTTTTTTAAGGTATACAGACTTCCAGTGGCTGTCCTAACTTGCATTGCAAATTGTCATTGAGTCCAACTTTGTTTTCTCCTTTTGACTGTTTCTTGTTCGGTTTTATTTACAAAATAAGTGCCCTTAGTATTTGTATTTTTTTGGAATTTCAGTTGATTCTTTGCTGTGCATTAATATTGTTTAATACGACTATGGCAAGTGAAATTCCACTCGGGGTAAATCCCCGAAAAATGATTCCCTATAATGTTTTGATTGCAGATGATTCCATTACAGAGCGCAAATTGATTCAGCAATTTCTAAAATCAGCAGATTTTACGATCATTGGTGAAGCCATTAATGGGGAAGAAGCGATTCATAAATTGACTGCACTTCATGGGCAGGTAGATATTCTATGCATTGATTATCGAATGCCGGATATGAATGGGGCAGAAGTCATTCAACAACTGCGCCCCCTTTTTCCTAAGTTGATTATTATTCTGATTACAGCACACACTGAAAAGGAAATTGTAGAGGAGGCAGTAAGACTAAAAGTTAATGCTTTCCTTGTTAAGCCAATTTCGAAATCATCCGTCTATGAAAAGCTGACTTTTCTTTTGGGAAGAAGAGATCTCGCGGACAAGATGGTAGTCGGCTATAAGCCAGGTGCCATTAAGCTAAGTGAAATTCAAATTCCACCTTTGCGTGATGTAATGAATCGAGTTATTACATTTGATTCAAAAAAATTTGGGGGAAGTGCAGAGCTCGAAACCATTATCGCTCCTGACAAAGCTTTGAGTGCTGATATACTACGAATTGCGAATTCCAGTTTTTATGGTAGACCAGGAACCGTGGATACATTGAAGACAGCGATTACTTTGATTGGTCTAACTACAATTAAAAATATTGTAGTTCTTCAATTTCGGAAAAATTTCACAAAGAATTTACCACAAGCTTTGTTTAAGAAGCATTTGAATGAAATACCTTTGCTAACCGGTCTTATTGCAATGGACTTAACTGCCCCGCTGAATCTAAAGAATCTCAATGATCAAATTGTTGTCAGTTCCACTCTTAGGAAAGTTGGTATGACTATATTAGCACAAAATCTTAAGCTTAGGTATTTAGACATTATTAAATTATTTGAATATGGGTCAAAACCATTAGCCCAACTAGAAAGAGAAGAACTGAACATTGATCATATACAAATTGGAATCAAAGTTTTTAAACTCTGGAAAATGCCTAGAAGTCTACAAAAAATAGTGGCTAATCAGTCTTTTGCGCTTAAGGATATACAGGAAGTAGCGGATATAGACAGGTTGCTTAGAATTGCTGAAATTTTTGCAATGCAAATGTTAGGTGTAACGATTAATGAGGAAGATATTGAAATTTTATCAACTACACTTCAATTCTATAGAGCGCCGGAAGAATTAGCAGCATTGTTCAACGAAGATTATTACACAAATATAAAAAGTCATCCATTCTTTGATTCGTTACAATCGTAGAAAAGACTTAAATTTTTTTTGAATGGATTTTTATCACTACCTTTTCATATTTGTATTTGATACATGAAATATATTGTCGTCAGTCATATTGTAAAATTTATTTTGTCTTTTTGGTTTCTATTCATTCGAAAACAAAAATACTTTGTTCCTGAAGAAACAGAAAAATATTTAAAGCAAAAGAATGGTTTTATATTTGCAGGCTGGCACAATCAAATTCTATCTCTTACAAGGCACGTGGCTCATTATTTACAAAGAGATAGACATATCCTATTAACACCCTTGGTTTCTCTTTCTAAAGATGGAGAGTTTATCTACCAAACGTTTCTTCGATTTAAAATGGAATCAGTGCGAGGCTCTACAAGTCGTGGTGGATCTACTGCACTTCGCCAAATTTTAAAAGCAATCAAAGAAGGGCGTGTTCCGATATTTACTCCTGACGGACCTCGCGGACCTGCTTTAAAGGTTCAAACTGGTGTGATTCAAATGGCTTCTCTTACTAGGCTTCCAATTATAACTTTCTACTCTAAGTTTGATGAATACTATGAATTCAAAAGTTGGGATAGACAGAGATTCCCTAAATTCTTAGCAAGAGAATGGGTGGATTATTCGGAACCTTTTTTTGTCCCAGAGAAAATCGAAAATTATGAAGAGTATGCGCTAGAATTAGAGAAGCGAATGATAGAACAGATGTCTCGCTTGGATAAAATTGTAGAAGACGCTAAATCATCGAGGTAATATGTTTATAAATTCAATCTTTCCTAAAAGAAGGCATTCCATTCTAATCCTTTTTTCTATCTTTTATTTGAACGCGTGCATTATTGGAAATTCAATTAAATTTCCCTCTCTAGGTCCCGAGCGTGAAGCGGAGCTTACCGAACATATAATGGAAGGAGTAGATAAAGATAAAATTTTAATCCTTTCTATTGATGGAGTAATCTCGGAAAATCCAAGTGGCGGAAATATTTTCGGGGGAGGCGGGAGTGAATCAACAGTATCCGCTATTATCAACGATCTTTTTAAAGCTAGTTTCGATAGAGACATCAAAGGAATTATCTTAAAGGTAAATTCGCCCGGAGGCACTGTTACCGGAAGTGATCTGATCTATCGAGAATTAATGAAACACAAAGCAACAACGGGAATTCCAATCGTCGCATTATTTATGGATAAAGCTGCGAGTGGGGGTTATTACGTCGCTATGTCAGCGGATAAAATTGTTTCTCTCCCGACTGCTGTGACTGGTTCTGTTGGAGTTATACTATCAGGGTTTAATGTAAAAGAAGGACTTGATAAGATTGGTGTAAAAGATCAGTCGATTACTTCTGGTGCGAATAAAGCCATCGGCTCTCCTTTTGCGGAAATGAAACCAGAACAAAAAGCGATTTTGCAATCTATAGTTAATAATCTATACGAAAGATTTTTCAATATAGTAAAAATGAATCGTCAGAATGTTTCAGATGCAAAGCTAAGAGAAATCTGTGATGGAAGAATTTTTACTGCCGATCAGGCATTAAAAGAAGGGATGATAGATAAAATTGGTTACTTTGAAGAGACTGTCGCTGAGCTAATGAAAATGGATAAGTATGCAAGAATTGCAACACCAAATAATTCTAGACCACGAATTGTCTATTACTCTCATTTCAAGCAAAAAGTCCGTAGCGTCTACCAAATATTAGCCGAAGAGTCCAATACTTTCGGTGCTCTGGAAAGTATTCTTAAGACTACTACAGAAGTAAAATTTATGTATCTCTGGTCTTATTAATGCTTTTTAATTCTATTCCTTTTTTAATTCTATTTCTATTTACGTATCTCCTTTATTGGAATATTGATGATAAGTATAAAAAGTATGTCCTAGCTGGTTCTTCCTTTCTTTTCTATTTATACTACGATGTGTTAGCTACAGTTCATTTCTTCACTGTCATTGCTGTGAATTTCTATTTTAGTGAAAAAATGTTCATCGCAAAACAGAAAGGTGAGGATACAGGCAAACTGTTAAAAATAATTCTTGGTCTTAATCTTGTAAATCTTGCCTTCTTCAAATACTTTTACTTTTTACTGGATTCTTTTTTTAGCTTAACCAATTCTCAGATGTTCAAGGATCTGTCTTCTTCGGTTAATATTATTTTACCACTCGCAATTAGTTTTTATACCTTTCAACTGATTGCAATTCAAGTAGATATTCATAGAGGTAGAGTTCTTGAAAAAATTACATTCTTTGATTATACAATATTCATAATTTTCTTTCCGCAATTGATTGCCGGACCAATTATGAGAACTTCAGATTTTCTTCCGCGCTTAAGTAAGCCAGTCATTACTTCAGATTCTATGAAGAGCGGCATATTCCTGTTAATCATTGGGCTTTTTAAAAAAGTAGTCATTGCTGATAATGTGGGTTCTCTCATTGCTCCTGTTTATATGGATCCAGATAAATATCATTTTGTTTCGATATTCATTGCTTTTTTGGGTTTTGCTGCACAGGTCTATTCTGATTTTAGTGGCTATACGGATATGGCTCGCGGACTTGCTCTTCTTTTAGGTTTTGAAATACCGGAAAATTTTACAGGTCCATTTTATTCGGCTTCATTTTCAGAGTTATGGTCTAGATGGCATATCACTCTTTCTACCTGGTTACGGGATTACCTTTATATACCACTTGGTGGAAATGCAAAAGGCTTTCACATGAGCAATGTAAATATGTTCATTACGATGGTACTAGGAGGGTTATGGCATGGTGCAAATCTCGCCTTTATACTCTGGGGTGCTTACTTTGGCATAATCCTTTGGATAGAAAGAATTTTCTTTAGCAAAGGTTACAGTCTTGTTCCTAAGAATCCAATTTTACTTTTCTTTAAGAGAATGTTTGTGTTCGTATTGTTTTCTCTCTCTGCCATTTTCTTTCGAAGTGGTGCCTATGGAACTGATTCATCGGCAGTCATGTATAAATTAGCGTCTGATTTCTTTGGAATGAATAAGGGGAGAGGAATTTCTGGAAGAGATGAAGTCATCCTTTATATCTTTCTTGCCTTGTTGCTTAATTTTTTCCAATACAATCCACAGATTGTATCTCGATGGAAAAAATATCAGAATTTTCTACTTCCAGTCGCATCCCTATTGATTTTCTTACTGTTGGGTCTTTTTGGGGACGGGGGCGGCGATTTCATTTACTTCCAGTTTTAAGGCTCTAAGAAGATGAGCAGGCTATTTGTATGTTTCGCCTTGTTATTTATTGGTTGTCAAAGACAGTGGTATCGTAGTCTGCCTGGCGAAAGGGAAGTATCTACACATAATTTCTACGGTTTATGGCAAAAGAAAACAAATCCCCGCTCGCCTATAAATTCTTCTTGGCACAAGAATTGGTGGTCAGAAAAGATTCATCTAAGGCAAGATCAAACATTTGTAAAAATTTATGAATCTGAGGATTTGATAGGTAAAACATCAATTCGACGTAAGGTAGAAGGAAAAGGGACCTTTAGAACTCATAAGAATTGGATTCTTCTTGAAACCAAGCAAATTGAGCAAATAGAATGGCAGGGAGAAGAATTAAAAAAAAAAGAAAGTAAAGAAGTAGATTCGGCATTGCTATATTATTATTATCTTGAGGGAAATCTGATTATTCCGATGATTTATGATATGGGCTACAATGAGAAAGATTTTGGAGTCAAAGACGGAGTTTTTATACCGTATGATGAAAAAAATTCTACTTTTTTCAGTATATTAAAATATATGCTTTCAAAGAATTTCAGTCTCATGCTTACTATCTAGGAAATTGAGAAATAAGATGACGAATCCATTTAGCGTCTACAAACAGCGTAAATATACAATTATTTTAAAGAATAGTATTCTATTATTTTTTTCGCTCATACTCGTTTTTTTCCTTGATCAAATGAATTTTATCAAGATAGGTCATAGTATATTCTGGCTTTGTTATAATTTTATTTGCATTATAGCCTTTTTCCTTTTGAATTTCCCTGAGCTTAAATATTTGAAGAGTCTTTTAGATTTATTGAATTACTTTCATACAAGCGAGAGTCATTCTTTAGATTTTGTAAACTTGAACCTTCAAACTTTTGTCTTTCCACTCAATCTAAATGATGAAAACTTTGAAGTATTCGGAAAACTACAACCGGCAACGTATCTGGGTGGAGATATTATCAATCATGCGCGTGACAGAGAAGGAAACTATTGGTTTGCTGTTGGGGATGCCTCCGGTCATGATTTAAACTCTCATCTATTCAGTATGATGATATTAAATCAAATGAACTATCTAGTCAATTTAGCTAAGACTCCGAAAGAGATGAATGCAATGATGAATCAAGTCTTAAAGGAGAGAATCCAAAGTTATCCTATTCCTGTAAATAGCTATGCCTCCCTGGGATTATTGAAAGCAGATCCAAATGGAAAATTTCAGCACTATGGGCTGCATCCTAATTTTCTTTTGTATAGAGCGGATAAGAAAGATATTGAGATTATTGAAACGAGCGGACATTTTATAGGGATCGAAGTATCGAATGCATTTCACTCTAATTCAAAAGAAGATCATGAGGATAGGTCATTTACTATGGACAAGGGAGATATTCTTTTTTGTTTTACAGATGGTTTATTTGAACAGAGAAACAAAGAGCGAAAGTATTTTGGTTATCGTTTATACGAGTTTATTAAAACAGAAGATAAGAGTAATTTTCCTCAATTTGCTAAAAGATTATTTGATTCAGTTCGAGAGTTTGCAGGAACAAAGAACATTGATGATGATATGACAATTCTTATTATACGAAAGAAGTAAGTCTATCGGTATCTACTCAGAATTTTTTGCCACAAAGGCACAGAGTCACGGAGGATTATGGAATCGTGCCAATTTAATTCATGTGCATCATGTGAAATAGAGCTAATAAAAAAAAATCGAGTTTTAACTGAATATTAGTAGCCTGAATTACGAAAACAAACAAATTTTTTTGAAGAAGACTCTCTCGACATTTCTCAGTGTCTCAGTGTCTCAGTGGCAAAGCATTATGCTGAGTAGTTACGTCTATCTTAGGAAAGGAAAATCTTTCCAATTCCAGTTTCGAGCAGAATTAGTATCAATATTATCCGGCACAAGATTCCATAAATACGTTTCCATATACTGAGCGCCTTTAAAATTTATGTAGAAAGAAATTAGCAAGGTAAAAAGCAAAAATCCATACAGGATTGTCCTTTTATCTATATATTGAACTGAAAAAATAAGATAATAAATGAAAAAAGGGATTGTATCGGATAATAGTCTATATCCATATGAGTGTCCTCCCCACCAATTTAAATTCCTGGAAACTAGAATCCAATGTAGGATGACAATTGAAAATATAGCATAGTCCAAAACCGAAAGTTTCTCCATTTTCTTCTTTAGATAGATTCCATAAATGCTAAATATAAAAATAGGGGAGTATATAAATAATCCACGTCCAGGACTGAATAGATTAGCAACTAACGCTTCATAAAAACTATCACTGCCACTAACTTTGCGAAAGTCGTAGTAGGGATGCACAATACTTCCGAAGAGAAGGAAGTTTATATAAAAGAAAATACTCAACACAAGAAATCCCTGTCCTAAGAAAAATACTGATTTGAGCTTTAAGCGGTAAATGGCAATTAGACTAAAGAAGACAATTGGTAATAGGTTCGTTGGTCGAACTACATAAGAAAAAAATAAGGGGAGGGCAGATAGAATAATCCATTGTTTTTTTTCACTTAGAAAACCATAAAGTGTTAGGCTAAGTAGAAGTATGCTCCCTGAGTGTTGCCATAAGCCTCTTGATATGGTAGAAAATACAAGTGTGCAAAAAGAAAAGATAAACACAGTCTCTAGAGATTTGACCATTGAATTGGTCAGATGCAAGGAAATTAAAAAGAATATACAGGCTGATAGGCTAAGCAGAGAAGAAGAAATATTTTTTTCTAATCCGATAGTAGAAGAAGCAATTACTTTATCAGATAGATTCTTTCCTTTCCATGCATACCACTGGTTTAAAATCCAAATATGTGGTGCTGCGAGTAAGCTGACTCCGTATGGATAATAATTATAGGTATGACCATTGTAAGTTGTAAGATTTGCATGAAATGCCTTTGGAAATAAACTTGCATATTCGTCTAAGTCAATGTTTCCTTCCCTCACAAGACTAATTGTAGTGTAGACACTCCAGAGGGAATCTGTTTGATTGAATACTTTGGTCTCAGTTAACGTAAACCAAACGCAAAGATAAATAAATACTAAAAGCAGTCCCTTCTTAATGCACAATTTTCTTTGCGTCTTCCAAGAACTTAGAAAGTCCTAGATCCGTTAACGGATGTTTGAAAAGCATTTGAAATGTAGAATAAGGAAGAGTCACCGCATCTGCTCCTTCCAATGCAACTTCTTTAAAATGAATCGGATGACGAATAGAAGCAGCAAGTATCTTCGTTTCAAAGCTGTAATTATCGTAAATCGTTCTTATTTCCGAAATTAAATCCAAACCATTAAAAGAAATATCATCAAGCCTACCGATGAAGGGAGAAATATAAGTAGCCCCGACTTTAGCGGCTAACAAGGCTTGTGGTGCAGAGAAGCAAAGTGTGACATTTGTTTTGATGTTTCTCTTGGAAAGCTCTGATACGCATTTAATTCCTTCCGGGATGAGAGGAATCTTAATCACTACATTCTCTGCGATTTCAGAAAGATCGAGTGCTTCAGCAAGCATTCCGGCATAATCTATTGCAATTACCTCTGCACTTACTGGTCCATTCGTAATATTACAAATTTCTTTTATAACTTCTTTGAACTTTCTTTTGCTGGCTGCAATGATACTCGGATTCGTTGTAACTCCATCGAGTAGACCTAAGTCAGCAATTTTAGAAATCTCTGTTGTGTCGGCTGTATCTAAGAATAATTTCATTATTGTTTCACTGGAGGTGTAGAAGGAGTTACCTCTTTATTTTGATCCTTTTCAGAATAGACACCTTCATTTACCAAATCTAACAATACATCTGTTTCCCTTGCTGAAAAATAGTCCTTATAATCAATATTTATCAAATCAGTTCTATCTACGCTAAAATAATCCATTCTTTTGCTGAAAGCCTTCTTATTATAAGGCTCTACCCATTGAATGATAAATTCTGATTTACCGCCTTTCGGTGGAGCAGAAGCGCTTGCTGCTGCAGACGTTGGTGGCTCGCTAGATTCAGTATAAGAGCCAGCTCTTTTGAAAGTCCAAGTATAAGCTCCGGCAATTTTTTTATCGTCTTGGTTTTCATCAGAGGATTCATTTTCGTCATCTGGCTTTGAGAATTTATCCTTTGGAATTTGTGCTTGTGGCTCTTTAGTTGGCTTACCGTATTTATCCTCAACTTGCTTTTTTAATTTCAAGCTTTCTACTGGACTGAAATAAACTCCAACAGAAAATAAAGAAGAGCTTTTTCCTTCATCTTCTTTGCTTTTGTTGAATTTTTCTAAGATTCTTGGCTTTTTGTAGAATCTGTATAGGTAGGTGATATTGTTTCTTTTTATAAGTAAGGTTTTATCCTTTTGCTCATTGATAATTTCAATTTTTTCTTTGACATCTGGGTTTTGACGAATCTTGTTAATTTGATCTCGTATTCCTTCGAACGAATTTCCCCACGCTGAATCTCCTAGACCTCCACCAGGTCCCGGAACACTTACGGCTATCTTAGATTGATCGATTGCTGGTTTGTCTTTAGCAGGCTCATTTGTTGGTTCAGCCCAAATGGAAAGTACGCAAAAAAGGATTAGGGAAATAAGTAAGTTTTTCATAGTAGATTTATCGGAGAATTACGACAAATCGTATACAGTAAAAATGAAAATATATAGAGAAATGACCAAAGATTTTTTGGAAAAATGATTTAATTGCCTGTAGACTCTCAAATTGTTGTCAAATATGACTGATTCAAAAGCAGAGATTTTAGTAGAAATTTCCAAAGATTTAGAGGATTTAATCCCCGAATACATTGATTCGATGAATAGCTCTATTGAATATATTGAAGGCTTAGTAAAATCCAACAATCTAGTGGAAGTAAAAAGTGAAGCACATAAAATGAAAGGGCACGGAGGTGCTTACGGGTTTCGCTATATTTCGGATATAGGGCTTTTAATTGAAGGGTTTGCGAAAGAAGGAAAAAATGAACTAATCTTAAAATGTTTACAAGAATTGAAAAACTATATGAGGAGCATTAAAATTGAATTCAGAGAGGATGAATAAAATATTTCTTGTATTTCTTCAAATAGCAATTATCTCCTGTGCAATATCTGTTTCCCTCAGCCAGTTATTCTTGTTTCTTACTTTCATCCTATTTTTTTTTACGAAGGGCAAAGAGTCTATTCGTCTAACAGCGATATCTGTCTTATCCTTTGGTGTATTCGGGTTCTACTTTTTATCCTTTTTTTTTCATTTTGCTACTGGCGGTGAATTGTCATATATTGGTGCCATCAAGGGAAGCGAACTAAAAGATGTATTATTATTTTCTGCCTTTTTAATAGTTCAAAATTTAAAAACCGAAGAAGAAATTGCAAAAGTAGAGAAGGCGTTTTGGATTTTACTGATTGTTCTTCTTATCACTGGATTTTTTTCTATCTTTAGTCCAATAAGGCTTTCTCGATTAGTCTCTGACTTATTTAAGCCTTCTCCTAATTGGAAATTCGCTCACCATTATGGAAATTTACTTGGAATTGGAATTCATTTACCAATTGGTCTTATGAATACACATTTGACATATGCTGGCATATTCCTACTATTCGCACCATTTGTGTTTTTTAGATTTTTATTTTCCATTCGAGAAAAGAAAAACATATTATTTAATTTTTCCATTTTAATTTTATTTGGAATGATTGCTTTATTGAATAATGCTCGCTCTGCTTTACTTGGAGCCTCTATTGCTATTTTCATTGGCTTTGTAGATTTGCTTTTTATTCAGAAATACTTTTCATTAAAAAAAAGTATTAAGTATCTTGGTATTTTTCTTGTTGGAGTTGGACTTATTCTTGGACTACTTTTTTTTAATGAAACAATGGCTAAGACCATTCAACCACTTCTAGGTCAAGAAAAGCATACAGACTCCGGTAGAACTTTTATCTGGTCTTCTACATTTCCAATGATTCAAGAAAATCCACTTTTAGGTGTAGGTCCCGGAAATTATGGCAAGCAAGTAGAGATCAACCGCAAAAAATTGAGTGAAGAATATAAGGAGTTGCTTTTCTTTTTTGAAGTAACGCAGAGAGGTCATGCACATAATGATTTTTTACATCTTGCGGCTATTGCGGGTTTGCCGGCAATGCTTCTTTATGTTTTACTTGGTTCGGTGATTGGATATTCTTTACTGAAAGGCAGACTAACTAGAAAAGATAGCATTTTGTTTTATGGGCTTGTAGGTTTTTTCTTTGCAGGACTTTTTCAATGTTACTTTCAAGACGATGAAGTCGTAATAGTGTTTTGGTATCTACTCGGATTCTTTCATCTGAAATTAAACCGGGGAATGACTACTAACGTATAATTTGTAATCTATACAGTCCGTAAACTGTCACCTCGAATAGTTTCATCGTGAGAGGTCTATCCAGCTTAATACTATCGTTGTATTGCCAGATAGATTTCTCACAAATTTCCAGTTTTGCGCTTTCGCATTCCTCGCCTTTGTCTGTTCGAAATGACATTGTAATTTCGAACAGATAAACCACACACTATTTACTACAATAAACCAGGACACTTCGGCTAGAAGTGATTCCGCCTAGGAAGCCATGAATAACTGAATCTATCCAATCAGGATAAATTACAACTGTATCTACATTATTAGGACATACAGGCGTTACATGCTTCTCTTTTTCCGTTTTAGTTGTAAACCATGTGCTTCTAAAAGTTTGCGGTTTATTCGGAGTAACCGGTCTTGAGTATTCTTGTAATCCGTCAAAATTACTAAAATATCTTTTATTATAGTCAGCAGCTTCTTTGGCTTCAATGACTCTAGTTGGATTATTCACCTTGATGATTGTCTTTCCGCAGCCGATTGAGACTAGAAGAGAGAGTGTAAGTAAAACTTTGATTGCACTATTCATAAGAACCTCCTTTTGGTTAATTGCAAGTAATCTTTAAAGTTCTTGGAACATAGATACCAAGTGTTAATTGAGTTAGAACAGCATCTTTCCATGTATAGTATTGATCAATTTCATATACTCCGGATGGGCAAATCTGTGTTGCATCCACTTCTACTTTTCTAGGAAAGAATCCGCCTAACCAAAACTTATGCTGTAGTGTTTTTACTTCGCCTTTTGTTCCGCCGCTCTCATTATCGAGTCTAACTCTCGCATGGTGACAATTCATAGAAAATAAAAGTAACATTGTTAAAATAAGTAATTGTTTCATCTTATTTCGCCTCGCTTGTTTGTTGTCCAGGGATATAACTTAACTCTTTAAATTCTTTTCCATCAAAGGCTAGTATGGATGCGCCCGTCGCTGTAATAGAAATGTTCAATGTTCCAGCACTAGAAGAGGAAGTTTCAGTGGCGGTGATAATAACATCACCCACTTTTACTGCCGTAACTAGTCCGGAGGCAGGATCTACGCCTGCAATTGTTCCATCGCTCGTTTTCCAAGTGATACCCGTTGCGATTTCCTTTCCTGTCTTATCAATTGCTTTTAGTTGCTTTGTATTTGTAGGAGCCATTTTTATATTTGCTAGCGCTGCAAGTTTATCATCTGCAATTCGAACTGCTGCTACAGTCGATGTGGTTTGACCTGGAAGGGGAATAGGATAAACGGATGTTTTTTTCTTTCCGGGTGGAACTGGGATAAGTGCAGGCCATGCCGTGCAACCAATAAAAAATAGTAATATATTGATTACTAAAATATTTTTAATGAATTTCATAATAAACCTCTCTTGTATTAACTTTTGATTCTTTACTTTTATTACACTTACATAGATAAAAAAAATAAATAGTTTTCTATTAGCTGATTTGTATTTCGTATGGGAATATATTTCCATTGTCTGTCTACTGCATACTTTAGGGATAGACTGAAAATAATTTCTGATTTTTCTAAATTAAAAAATTTTCTCCATAAAAAGACCGAATGAGTTTTTTGTCTTTCTTTCTTTTCGGAAGAATCACAGAAAAATCCTATTGATTTGATTGATAATCTCTTTCTGGAAAAGATTGCGGTATGCAAGGAATTTCTTTTTTTTAGTTTTTCCATTTTCAAAATCGGATAGTTTGCGGGAATGGAAGAAAGCAATTTTAATACAGTCATGAATTTACCATTTAATAAAGATAAATCAGCAAAGGCTTTAATTGTAGAAGGTGGCGGAATGCGCGGAGCCTTTGCGGGCGGTGTGCTTTCTGCTATGTGCAAATACCACCCAGCGGATAATTTCGATTTGGTAATTGGAGTGTCGGCTGGTTCGTGTTCTCTTGCATATTATACGATTGAAGAAGAGCATAAACCATTTTCCAAGCAAACGATTCTAGATATTTGGAAAAATGAATTAGATGGCTCCAAATTCATTTCCCTGATGAATTTTTTAAAGGGAAAAAAACCACTGGATCAAAAGTATTTAATTGACTATCTTCTAGGTGAGAAGTATAGACTTCGAGCTGAAATCTTGCACAAAGAATCTACAGTTCCATTTTACGTTGTGGTGTCTAATCTGAATACTCTGCTTCCTGAATATGTAAGAGCGAGTAAGGATAATATACTGCAATTATTAAAAGCAGCGACTTCCCTGCCGATAGCCACGAGAGGCAAAGAATGGCTGGGACAAAAACTGTATACGGATGGGGGAGTAATGGATCCGATTCCTATCAAGGCAGTAATTGCAGCAGGCTATAGGGATATAACAGTCGTATTAAATAAATCAAGAGACCATTTCTCTATGCCTGTTGGAAAAATAGTAAGTTTTCTTTCGTTTCCAACGCTACCAAATGTAGCTAAGTTCTTGCGAGAAAAACACCACTTAGCGTACAACGAAGCAAAGGCTATTATAAATAACCCACCGCGCGGAATAAAAATAAAAATACTAGAACCAGAACATAAGATAGATATAGGTCTGACTACGACAAATAAAAAATCTTTAATACAGACTGTGAATCATGGTTGGGAAGTCGCCTATCGCATGTTCAATCATAAAAACAAGCGACGAGCTAAATCCCATAAGTAATTGAACAAAGCTATTATATAATATTAAGATGCTTATCCAGATTTGCAATCTTGAGGATAGTCATCGTTTCGTGTCCAATATTCTTAATCTTTAGAATTCCATTCTTTTCATTCACGTATTTTTGTGAATTAAAGATGGCTCCAATACCGGATGAATCAATATATACATTTTCACCAAAATCCAATACTATATCCAAAATACCATTATCTACCTGTTTCATGATTAGCTCTTTAAGCTGGATAGCATTTTTTAAGCTAATATTTCCGTTTAAGGAGATTGTACATACACCGTTGACTACTTCGACTTCTGATTTAAACATAATTCCTCTTTCTTACTCTTACTATATCGTTCCTATGTTGCAAGGAATTTATCTATAAAAAAACATTTTTTTATATATAATTTATCTTGCAATCTATTCATGGATTTGCATTCATTCACTCATGAAAATTAAATTTTGGGGCGTCCGAGGCTCTATTGCCTCTCCTAGTTCAGGCAAGGCAATTAAGGCTAAAGTCGAGAAAATCCTTGCAATGGCAACTCCTGCAGACATTCAAAGTCAGGATTCAATTAAAAGCTTTCTAGATACATTGAATTTTTCTATCCTTAATACTTACGGTGGAAACACAACTTGTCTGGAAATTCGTGATTCAAAGAATAATCTTTTTATTATAGATGGTGGAACCGGATTGAGAGAGTTGGGTAATTCGATTTTAATGGAAGGATTCCTTGAGGGAAAAGGCAGGGCGAATTGGATATTTACTCATACACACTGGGATCATCTACAGGGGATTCCATTTTTTGTTCCGCTTTATATTCCCGGGAATCGTTTTGATTTTTATACCTCTATCGACGGGTTAGAAGAACGTATCAAATACCAGCACCGAAATACTCATTTCCCTGTTCCTTACGAAGCGTTATCTGCAACAAAGAATTATTCTTTTGTGCAAGAAGGGGATACAGTTCAAATTGATAATATTTCCCTTCTTTCCAAATCAGTGCGTCATCCGGGTGGAAGTTATTCCTATAAGATGACAGAAGGCGATAAAACGTTCATCTTTGCGTCTGACGCAGAGTTTAATATTGATGAAATGGAAAATATTGATCTTTATATCGAATATTTTCGTGGGGCAGATGTATTAGTATTTGATACCCAATACACATTTGATGAGTCCTTAAAGAAAATCGACTGGGGTCATAGCTCTGCATCTATCGCAACAGATATTGCTCTCAAAGCTGGCGTAAAACAACTCGTAATGTTTCACCATGATCCATCTTATGATGATGACAAACTAGATGCAGTCTATCTCCGCGCTCTCAATTACAAAGAAATGTTTGATAAAAACAATGCACTCGATATTATCATGGCTTATGAAGGTCTTGAGATAGAAATATAGTTTAATTACGCGAAGGCTTTTAGTAGCGGATAACTGAATGTTGCTGTCAAGAATACTATCAAATATACTCTCATTGATACTTAGGATTTTTTTTAAGTATCTTTGAGAGTATCATTCATAGTATCTTTGATAGTATTCTTGAGATATGGACAAGTAGGTAATGGTTACTATTAGTTGTGTCGGAGATAACAATCATTAGGCTTTTTATCCGGGATGCAAGTTTTCAATCTTCCTAACAATAATTTAAATGTTGACTAGATTTCTAAAGAATACAGTATAAAGTATAAATAAAACTGAACTAAATAATTTATGAATCTAGCAAAAAGTATACTAATAACGAATGATCCATTGATAAAAGGAATAGTTGAACAGATAGTAAAATCAGCTCAACCAATATCTATTTATTTATTTGGCTCTACTTCGCGAGGAGATAATAAAGCAAATAGTGATTTAGATTTTCTAGTATTAGTTCCTGAAAATCAACATCGTAGAAAAACAGCTCAAAAACTATACCAGGAAGTCGAAAGTAAATCTGTTCCTTGTGATTTTGTTGTAGCAACTCCTTCTATCCTCGAAAAAAACCGAAATAATTCATATCGTATCTATTCAAATGCATTAAAGGATGGAATTCTTCTGTATGGCAAATGAGGATAATGCGCAACTAAGTTGACTGATTATGCGGTTAGTATGCGTTATCCGGGAGACTATGAAGAGATTACAGAAGATGAATACAAGGAAGCAATTCAGTTGGCATCTGCTGTTTTAAATTGGGCTGAAGATATAGTAATGGGATTAATTTAATTTTTCAATTAGGTATAATTCTCTTACCTTAGAGAGTGTGTAATATTTAATAAGGCAATGAAAGGAGAAGTATCGGAGATAACAATCATTAAGCTTGATCTAGGAATTTTAAGGTTTCTAAATCTTTTTCTAATTCTTCTTCGTCGTAATGAATGGAGATATTTCTATTTCCTAATTCTTTCTGGAAATCTAAATAACTAATTTCAGCAAGTTTGCTTGCTTGTTCTAAAGTTAGAATATCTTTCTCATAAAGGTATATAGCAAATTCTAGTTTTAAATTTGCTTCTGCGAGAAATGTATTTTGTATATATTGATCTGCGATTTTTAAAACCATGCTTTTTCTCCTTCTGTATACATTTAAGTATGTAATAATAAGTTAGTCAACTAAGAAATTTGTCATGGAAGATGGAGATCCTATGATAGTGAGCGGGGATTTTTTGCCACAGAGGCACTGAGGCACAGAGGGTTGGGGATAATGGTTAATTTTGAATGATGAATTATGAATGGAAGAGTTGGAGTAGGGATAGCTTTTTCTGTCATTCCCGAAATTTTCTATCGGGAATCTCAAAAACTACAAATTACCGAAATCGCTTGGTTGTCGTGTAAGCGCAGCAAAAGGGAGGAGCACATTCGGCAGACTCAGTGCAGGTTTCTAGAATGACGGATTGTTTATTCTGCTGATATTGTTTCCTGTCTTTAAATCGAATTGATATTATTTAGAGCGAGGTTAAAACTATTTCAGTAAAGTCAAAATTCATAATTTATTCTATTTTGTCTGTACGTCCTGCTATACTTACTTAACAGTGGAGATATTATGATAGCGGTTAATTCGTATTTTTCGGGAGCGGGGTTATTTGATATTGGTCTCTCGCTTGCAGGCTTAGAGATTAAGCAAAGTTTTGAAATTGATTCAATTTGTTGTGAGACTCAAAGAAAAAATTTTACGCATGAAGTCAAAGAGTGTGATATCACAAAAAAGTTAGTCTTCGATGAGATAAAGTCAGATGTAATGGTTGCCACTTATCCTTGCACAAAATATTCAACAGCCGCAAATCTACATGGGACAAGAACAGGAGATGATTTATTTTTGCATTTCTTCCGTCATATTGCGATGCAGAGACCAGAAGTCTATGTGGTAGAAAATGTCCCCGGGATGAAAAAGTTTCCAGTCGTAATGGAGGCTATGAGTAAGTTGCCCGATTACTATGTTTCCGTTTTTTGTCCCGTGCAAACAGAAAAATTTCTTCCGCAACGAAGAGATAGATTAATTCTAATTGGTTCCCGTAAATACTTTCTATGGCGTGAGCCTGAATCAACAAATAGAATCAAACTAAAAGACATTCTAGAAAAAAATCCAGATATTAAAATTCCAAATTATGTATACTCTCGTCTAGAAGGGAAATACAGGGATTTGCCAATCATCTCTGATCCTGATAAAGATGATATCGCTCCAACTTGTGTTGCCCATTATTCCAAAGATAGAGGCACTCGTTTAGTCAAAGATAAATTTCATTCGAAAGGCTTACGTCCATATACCACAACCGAGTATGCAAGACTCCAAGGTGTTCCTGATTGGTTTCAATTTGCTGGCAACGATTCGCAAGTGTATAAACAAATTGGTAACGGTGTTCCGGTTGTGTTTGGCGAATGGATTGGGCGAGAGATTAAGAGGTATTTTGGGAGATGATTTAAAATGGAAATTAAAAGAAATTTGAAAACGAATATTAATTTATAATCGACACAAAGATTAAAGTAAATTCAGTAGGATATGTCCTATTGAAAAGCAGATTATTCGAATGTTGCAACAAGGTCTATACGAAAAACTCATTGATAAATTGATTTATACTAAAATCAATGCCTTAGATAAAAACATATTTTATATCAAAGAGAATCCAATTGATAGAGCAGAGGCAGCAAGAGTTCTTTCGCAACATTTGACTGAGATTATAAAAATTGCACTCAGCCAAATTTCTGGAGAAGAGAGTCTAGAAGAGCAAATTAAACTTTCCAATAAAATCATTTTACTTTTAAAATCGGAATTGCAAGAAGAAAGTTTTGAAGAAGACATTATAGCGACAGAAGGAAAAATCCTTTCGGCAATCTTCTCGAAAGTAGATGCTAGATTTTCTGATTTTGAAAAACATCTGAAGGAAATTACGCCTTACACTCGTTTGTCGCAAAGTGAGCTTTTTACAGGAAATAACGCTGGTATTTCGCTTGAGAGTGAAATCAAAAAAGAAATATTATCTTCGGACAAAATTCATTTCCTTGTTTCTTTTATTAAATGGACTGGCATTCGAATCTTTGAAAGAGAATTACAAGAGTTTACCGATAGAGGTGGTCAATTAAAGATTATTACAACTTCTTATATGGGTGCAACGGACTTAAAAGCAGTAGAATATTTAGCAGGTCTAAAAAACACAGAAGTAAAAATTTCTTATAATACAGATAACGAAAGACTACATGCAAAAGCTTATTTATTTTTTAGAGAAACAGGATTTCATACTGGATATATAGGATCATCGAATCTTTCTCGCTCTGCATTAACGAATGGACTTGAGTGGAATATGAAAATTACCACGAGAGAAGTAAGTCATATCATAGACAAGTTTCAAAAAACATTTGATACCTATTGGCAAGACAAAGAGTTTGAATTATTTAAAATAGGAGAGAATTCCGAAAAATTAAGACTAGCACTCAAAAAAGAAAAAAGTTCAGATAAAAACAATTCTCTTTCGTATTTTGATTTAAGACCTTTTCCTTTTCAGGAAGAAATATTAGAGAAGCTACAAACAGAAAGACAAGTTCACGATCGTTATAAAAACCTAATTGTAGCTGCGACTGGAACCGGAAAACTGTTATCTCTGCTTTTGATTTTAAAAGCTTTATAGCAAAAAATTCTAACGCAAAACTATTATTTATCGCTCATAGAAAAGAAATTTTAGAACAAGCAAGAGCCACCTTCCAAGGAATCCTCAAAGATAATAATTTTGGAGAGCTTTTTGTGGATGGAATCGAGCCTGAAAAGTATGACTCCGTATTTGCTTCTGTTCAGACATTGAATAATCGAATCAATTCTTTAAATCTGTCTGAGTCATTTTATGACTTCATCATTGTAGATGAAGTGCATCATATTGCGGCTAATAGCTATCGTCCCATACTGAGTAGATTTAAACCCAAAGTATTATTAGGACTAACTGCTACACCGGAAAGAATGGACGGAGAGGATATTCTTAAAGATTTTTGTAATACAATTGCCGCTGAAATTCGATTGCCAGAAGCTTTAAATAGAAAACTACTTTGTCCATTTCAGTATTTTGGGATTACGGATAATATCGATTTGTCGAATGTAGAGTGGAAAAATGGAAGATACCTTCCAAGTGAACTTACGAAACTTTATACACAAAACGATAAAAGAGTTGGGGATATTATCTCTGGTCTGGAGAAATATTTGCGAGATATAAAGGAAGTTCGTGCTCTATGCTTTTGTGTTTCCCAAGAGCATGCGGAGTATATGGCTGAGAAGTTTACTCTTGCTGGATTCAAGGCTGACTATTTAGTAAGTTCGCGAAGTGATGAAAGAGAAGAGTTAAGAAAAAAATTTCTTAGAAAAGAAATCAATTATTTATTTGTAGTAGATATATTTAATGAAGGAATTGATATTCCTGACATTGATACTGTTTTATTTCTACGACCAACTGAGAGTCTAACGATATTTTTACAACAGCTAGGACGAGGTTTACGTTTAGCAGAGGGTAAGGATTGTTTAACCGTTTTAGATTTTGTAGGAAATTCTAGACCAGAATATGACTTTGAAGGAAAGTTTAGAGCACTTATTGGTAAGACGAATACATCTATCCAAAAAGAAATAGAGGATGATTTTCCGCATCTTCCACTTGGCTGCACAATTATTTTAGAGAGAAAGGCAAAAGATTTTATCATTCAAAATATTAAGCAAGCAACGAATCTAAATAAAAACCAGCTATTAAATAAAATACGAAATTACAAATACCAAACTACCTTGCCACTTACCTTAAAAAATTTTATCAACTTCTATCATATACCAATACAGTATATTTATAAAAGAGGAAACTGGAAGCGTCTTTGTGTGCTGGCAGAGCAAATAGAAGATTATCCGCAAGAGAATGAGTTAGAAATTTATAGAGCTATAAGTAAGAAATGGCTTTCTAGTGTTTCGAATTCGTATTTTAAGTTTATTTTAGAATTAGCAAATAAGAATTTTTTCATTGAATTCAAATCCCTTTCTGAAGAAGAAAAGATTTTTTGTTTACTGCTTCACTATGATGTATGGCAGAACGCGAGTGGATTTGATTCCTTGGAAGAGAGCATTCGGACAATTGGAAAAAATAAAGTTCTAATGGAAGAAATTCAAGAGATAATGGAAATTCTTTTAGATAAAATTGACTTTTTAGAAATAGAGAATCAATTACCTTACTCTCAACCTTTAAAAATTCATGGAAGGTATACAAGAGAACAGATATTAGCCGCTTTTGGCTTTAGTAGTTTTGAAAAGAAATCTTCCAATAGAGAAGGAGTTGCGGAGAATAAAGAGTTGAATACGGAAATTTTATTTATTGATTTGATTAAATCAGAAAAAGATTTTTCTCCAACAACAATGTATCAAGATTATGCGATAAGCGATACTTTATTTCATTGGCAATCTCAGAATTCTACTAGTGAAGATAGAGGAAAGGGGTTATCTTATATTAACCACGTAAAACTTGGCAAAAAGATTTTACTCTTTGTTCGAGAGCGCAATGCAGATGAATTCGGCATTACAATGTCTTATGTTTTTATTGGAGAAGGCATATACCAAAAGCATACTGGTTCCAAACCAATGAGCATTACTTGGGAATTAAAAACACCAATGCCCGCCTATCTCTGGAAAGATTCCGCAAAAATGGCTGTAGGTTAAACCCGCAGACAAAAATGGTTTAGAGAATTAGCAGAAAAAGTTACACCTAAGAAAAACCTCAAAAAATTCAATTACGGGTTACTCGACTTTACCCGCAAAGTATGTAAGACTAAGAAACCGGTATGTAAAGAATGTTTATTGGCTAGTAGATGTGAGTATTTAAAGGATTAGTCTTTTGATTTCAAATAAAGATAAAAGCTTAATAGTGTTGCTGCATTAGAAATAGTGGCAACTACTGTTTTGCCCTTCTCGCTGACATTCGTGCAATAATTTGAATAATCATATAAAAACCAAATGAAAAACTAAAAAAGAAACTGAGCCAAAAGTAAATATCAATAGATTCCATTTATTTCCCTCTGCATATTAGACATCGTAATGCCTTTTAGAAACTAGTATATCATATTATATTCTAATCAACTCATTTTCTTTCTATCGTTCTAATAGGTTGTAATCTAAACGAACTAAAATAGTTGTATTGCCAGATAGATTTCTCACATCGACCACTGCGTAGAGTGAAAAGTTCTACTGATAAACTATGTTCGAAATGACCGTGAAACATCTCACGACAAAGAAACAATTTTCCGATACTACAAGTATGAGACTAATCCAATTTTTTATTCCGCTTGTTTTTTTACATATATTGACTCTTATCTTCTTTCGCGGAGAATGGGGATTAACCTTAACTACAAAACTTCTGCCGATGTTTGTATTAATTTATTTAGTCGGGAAGAATTACGGAAGCTTAGAGAAGGGGCAGAGACTTTTTCTTTATGGACTTCTTTTTTCTACCGTAGGTGATACCGTATTGAGTGAGCCGTTTACTCTATTTATTGCTGGATTAATTTCTTTTTTAATAGCTCATCTTTTTTATATATTTGCCTTTAGCCGCAGTTCTTCTCTTCATCTGGTTCGATCTATTCCATTTTATTTACTCGGTGGTGTCCTTGGATATTTTTTATTTCCTCTAATAGCACCTGAAATGAAAATTCCTGTTTTTATTTATGGATTTGCTTTGACTACCATGGGCTGGCGAATTGCTTCTAGAAATTCCGATTCTAAGTCTTTGTGGGTTGGAATTTCCGGTGCAATTCTATTTATCATCTCCGATTCTATCATTGGTTTCTCTCAGCTTGCTCATATAGCGATTCCAAATTCTACTGTCTTAATCATGATTACTTATTACTTGGCTCAATATTTACTTTTTAAGTCTTTTACATTAAGTAAAGGGAATGGGGGCACGCACGATATCATTAAGTGAAGAGGGAATTACCCCTGTCACCTCGAACAGCTTTATCGTTCCACCCTTCGCTTAGTCGCGCCCTTAGCCTTCGCAAGGTCTATATTGCAAACATAGACTTAGATTCATCTATACTATTTTTGTCAAATAGACCTCTCGATTCCTCCACTTTGCGCTTAATCGCGATATTTGGTTTAGCAAGTTCGAGGTGGCAGGGGTAAGCAATCTAAATTTTTTATCTCTCTCTCCGTGCCTCTGTGGCAAATAGATTAAACAAACAAAAAGTTTTTTCTTCTTTACATTCAGAGTGCATCGCCGCATTTATTTCTTAGAAATTGTCTGATAGGAGATAGATGTGAAGAATTATATCATTGGGATTGATGCGGGGACTACAGGAATTAGGACATTTTGTTTTGATACGAAGGGGAAGGTGATTTCGGTTGCTTACGAAGAGTTCAAACAGATTTTTCCAAAAGCAGGATGGGTGGAGCACAACGCTCTTGAAATCTGGCAAAAGACAGAAAAATTAATCCTTCAGGCGATTAAGAAAGGAAAACTCAATCCTAAAAATGCTATTTGCATTGGTATCACTAATCAACGCGAAACAACTGTTCTATTTGATAAAAAGACCGGCAAACCGGTATATAACGCTATCGTCTGGCAATGCAGAAGAACTTCAGAAATTTGCACTGATTTAAAAGCAAAAGGGTTGGAATCTGATTTTAGAAATAGAACAGGTCTTGTCTTAGATGCTTATTTTAGTGGCACAAAAATAAAATGGATTTTAGATAATGTTGGTGGGGCTCGCGATAAAGCAAATAGAGGCGAATTGCTATTTGGCACAATTGATACCTGGCTATTGTATAAACTCACAAAGGGTAAGTCTCATATGACCGACCATACAAATGCTTCGAGAACTTTAATCTATAATATCAAAGACAAAAAATGGGATGTAGATCTTTTAAATATTCTAAATATTCCTGCATCCATTTTACCCGAAACTCACACTTCTCGCTATGAATTTGGAAAGACAGAAGGCGTTAAGGGGCTACCCGATGGTATCCCCATAACTGCTCTTGTAGGAGATCAACAGGGTGCTCTCTTCGGTCAACTCTGCACAGAAGTAGGAGAAGCAAAAAATACCTATGGAACCGGATGCTTCTTATTATTTAACATCGGAAATGATTTTCAAATTTCTAAGAATGGACTCATTACTACTCTTGCCTGTGGTCCTGAGGGTAATACTGTTTATGCACTCGAAGGCTCTGTATTTATTGGCGGTGCTGTCATTCAATGGCTACGTGACTATATGAAATTCTTCAAAGATTCTAAAGATACTTTTAAAATCGTAAAATCGCTCAAGCACGAAGATGATATTGTATTTGTTCCTGCCTTTGCTGGACTTGGTGCTCCTCATTGGGATATGAATGCTCGTGGCGCATTATACGGTATTACCCGTGATACGAATCAAGCTCAAATAGTGAGAGCCGCTCTTAAGTCTATTGCGCTTCAATCTTATGAGCTTGTTTCTGCAATGGAAAATGATACAGGTAAAGCTCTAAAGATTTTAAAAGTAGATGGGGGAGCGACTAACAACGAATACCTCATGCAATACCAGGCTGACATCATCGGCAAGAAAGTCCAACGTCCGGACAATGTGGATACTACTGTGCTTGGGGCGGCTTACTTAGCAGGACTTGAATCTAAAGTTTTTTCTTCCGTCGAAAGTCTAAAAGCGATGAACAAAAAATTCAAAGAATTTAAGCCTACCATGAAAGAAGAAATGCGAGCCAAAGAAATTCAAAAATGGAACACGGCCATTGTGAAAACAAAGACCGTTTAACAAAGAGTTTCCTCAAAATCAATTACGCAGTTCAGTTTATTTTTTTGGTTGAAGTGCGTAATTGCAAAAGAAAAAATCTTTACTAGAAATTTCCTTTTTTGAAAGGTGTAGGAACATGTCAAATCTTAAGACAACAGAAATTATTAAGACACACTTTCAATTTTACCTAATTCGATATATGTTCGTTAGTGCAATCATATTATTGAGTTCTTGCACCGGTGTGAATTTACGATCATGGCCTATACCGATGTCTCCGAATACTCATCCGATAGAATCCTATTCAGAGGGTGGAGTATTATTAAAAGGCGGAGTGTTCTATCATTTTGGATCGAGTGTATCGTATTCTGGTCAGGCAAAATTAGAGAAGAGTGGCAGAGCGTGCTCTCATTCATTTTTATACTTAGTAGCCTTTGGGAGTTCTCGCATCTATGATGCGAAAGTAGATGGAGCCATCAATCATATCGGTATGATAGAAGAAGAAGTGTTAGCGATACTGGGTGGTTTTTATCATAGACATTGCACGATAGTAGTAGGAGAGTCTAGATGAAGAGACTCCAGATGATTTTACTTTTATTATTATTTAATTGTGCCTCCGGTCCTGTGGGCGGATTAGTATTTACCAATTATGAATATGCGGGAGAGGTTAATCCTGATTCGTCGATCCCGATACTAGCAGAGGCGAAGGGCTGTCAGTTTACGTTACTTGGATTATTTTCAGTTGGGGATTCAAGTGCGGGTCAAATAGCAAGCAATGTAGGAATTAGACGAATCGCGACGATAGATCATTCAACCATATCGATCTTGCATGTGTTGTTTGTTCGCAACTGCACGATCATAACAGGAGCGACCTACTGATGCGAAAGATGATTTTATTATTAATCCTAATGAGTATGAGTTCGTGCATAACGACGATTTCTCCCGGTATTATATTTAACAACACAGCGGAGCATGTGTATAAGGATAGAACGACGAGTCAGTTGGGAAGTGGTCGTATAATGAAGATGGAGAAGTCGTGCACGTATAACTCGATAGTATTTGCCTTTTTTTATCATGGGAAAGTAGCGAGCGCAGCGAGTGTAGCTCGAGAGGGCGGTATAACGAAGATAGGTGTAGTAGATTATTCTTCGTTTAATATTCTAGGTCCTTTGTTTTATTCTAATTGTATTATTGTATGGGGAGATATCGAATGAAAAAAATATTTTTGCTAATTTTACTTTTTACCATTTCTAATTTTGCATTTGCAGAGTCAGTGGTAGAAGAAGGACCAAAGAGTAAAACAGAAATTTCTAAGCAACCAGGGACAGTCAATGTTACCGTTGAGCACAAAGAAGTAGTAAACGAGAAGACAGAAAAAGTCATCGTAGATAAAGAGCTTACCAATAGCGTCATGCAAAAATTTGAAGATGCTGATAAACGCAGGCAACAAGCTACGAGCGAAGAGATTCAAGTTTTAAAAGATGAATTAGAATACCTCAAAAAAGAAAAAGAAAAATTGATGAAACAAAATTCAGGCGATGAAGAATTTAAGAAGATGATGGATAAACGGTTAGCCTCTACTGAAATTCGAATTCGTAGATTAGAAAAATATCTTGGAATGGATGAAGCCATGATAGACTATTACCAGAGAAAACGAAGTCCCTGGGATTTAGTTTGGAGATCAGCTGTATTTCCTGGATGGGGTCATCGTTATGCGCGAGAGGATTATACAGGTAACACCTATTCTACTTCTATCCTAGTTCTTGCCGCACTCGGTTTTCTTGTAGATTACCAAGCCAACGCTGCCTCGGATGCGGCTAAGACTGCTTTGTTCAATGGTGTAGTTGTAAAGAATTATCAATATTCTAGCCTTGGAATTCCTGCTACATTTTCAAATACCTTTGTTTTAAATAGCTTCGCCTCTTATAATAGTGCCATGAGTGCAGTAGATTCGCAAAGACAATTATCCCAAAATCTTTACAGTGCAGCGATTGGATTATATTTAATTCAATTAGTGCATGCTTATTTTACCGGTGTTGAATGGTCAAAGGTTCAATCGAAAGATTATACAAATGAAGGCTTACTAAAACCAACCGGTTTTAATATTAAGTCAAAAGTGGATACTAATAATTATGCGAAGGTTCCCGAAAGAGGAATTCGTTATGAAGTTGAGTTTAGCACTAATTTTTAATTCTATACAATCAAATGAAAAAAATATAGAGATATGAGCTTTCCTTGAAAGATAAAAAAATCTTTACTAGATATTTCTTTTTCGGGAATGTGTAGGAACATGTCAAATTATAAGACCAAAGAAATTATTAAGACAGGGTCTGAAAATTATAAAGCTCTGTCCGTCCTAATTGGTGTAATTGTGTTTCTGAGTTCTTGCACCGGTGTGAATTTACGATCGTGGCCTATACCGATGTCTCCGAATACTCATCCGATAGAATCCTATTCAGAGGGTGGAGTATTATTAAAAGGCGGAGTGTTCTATCATTTTGGATCGAGTGTATCGTATTCTGGTCAGGCAAAATTAGAGAAGAGTGGCAGAGCGTGCTCTCATTCATTTTTATATTTAGTAGCCTTTGGGAGTTCTCGCATCTATGATGCGAAAGTAGATGGAGCCATCAATCATATCGGTATGATAGAAGAAGAAGTGTTAGCGATACTGGGTGGGTTTTATCATAGACATTGCACGATAGTAGTAGGAGAGTCTAGATGAAGAGACTCCAGATGATTTTACTTTTATTATTATTTAATTGTGCCTCTGGTCCTGTGGGCGGATTAGTATTTAGTAATTATGAATATGCAGGAGAGGTTAATCCTGATTCGTCGATCCCGATACTAGCAGAGGCGAAGGGCTGTCAGTTTACGTTACTTGGATTATTTTCAGTTGGGGATTCAAGTGCGGGTCAAATAGCAAGCAATGTAGGAATCAGACGAATAGCGACAATAGATCATTCAACCATATCGATCTTGCATGTGTTGTTTGTTCGCAACTGCACGATCATAACAGGAGCGACCTACTGATGCGAAAGATAATTTTATTATTAATCCTAATGAGTATGAGTTCGTGCATAACGACGATTTCGCCCGGTATTATATTTAACAACACAGCGGAGCATGTGTATAAGGATAGAACGACGAGTCAGTTGGGAAGTGGTCGTATAATGAAGATGGAGAAGTCGTGCACGTATAATTCTATAGTATTTGCCTTTTTTTATCATGGGAAAGTAGCGAGCGCAGCGAGTGTAGCTCGAGAGGGCGGTATAACGAAGATAGGTGTAGTAGATTATTCTTCGTTTAATATTCTAGGTCCTTTGTTTTATTCTAATTGTATTATTGTATGGGGAGATATCGAATGAAAAAAATATTTTTAATGTTTATATGCAGCGTATTTTTTTTGCCAATGTTTTTATTAGCAGATCGAATCGTATTAAAAAATGGAAAGACCATTACGGGAACGGTTCAAGGTCAGGAAAATAATCTAGTTACGATTATCACAGCTTCTGGAGAAAGGCAACAAATTAAGAAAGAAGATATTGTTTCTATGATTTATGTAGAGACGAAGGCTGTTAAGAAAAAACCTGTTCCAAGAAAAAATCCTACTAAAATTGTTGCTAAAGATACAAAAGCGAATACTCTCGATAAGCCAACAAAGTCTTCTGACAAGACACATGTAAACAATAATGAAAAGAATATAGATAGATTAGAGAGAACGACAGTAGATAAAGAAGTCACTGATAAGGTAATGCAAAAATTCGAGGATGCGGATAAGCGGAGATTGCAATCTACATCTTCTGAAATTCAGGTTTTAAAAGAAGAACTGGATTATTTAAAAAAAGAGCGCGAAAGAATGCAAAGAGCCAATGAAGGCGATGATGACTATAAAAGGATTCTAGATAAGAGAATGGCCAGCATAGAAATCCAAATACGTCATTTAGAAAGATTTCTTGCAATGGATGAAACGCAAGTAGATTATTTTAAACGCAAACGAACTCCCTGGGATTTAGTTTGGAGATCGGCTTTATTTCCTGGATGGGGACACCGTTATGCGCGAGAGGAATACACGGGTAATACGTATTCGACTACAGTGCCACTTCTCATAGGTTTTGGATTTCTTTTTAGTTACATAGCCAAGTCAGCGGAAAATTCAGCAAGTGATGCTTTATACAATGGAGTAGTTGTTAAGAGTATTCAATATTCTAGCCTTGGAGTATCTTCCACCTATTCTAATACCCTTGTCCTGAGTAGTTATGCAAACTATAATACATCTATGAGTGCTATCGATGCACAGAAAGAATTGTCTCAAAATCTTCTACATGCAGCAGTTGGTTTGTATTTGATCCAGATAGTGCATGCCTATTTTACCGGTGTTGAATGGTCAAAGGTCCAGCCAAGAGACTATTCCAATGAAGGACTTCAAAAACCATTAGGACTCAATTTTAAATCAAAAGTGGATACTAATAATTATGCGAAGGTTCCAGAAAGAGGCATTCGCTATGAAGTGGAATTCAGCACAAATTTCTAGTCATTGTTAAATATTAGGTAAATAACCTTCCACTTCTTTTTATACTTGATAAGGGTAAAATAATCATATCCATATTGCTCGCGGCTATTCGATGTTAATTTCCACCGCACAGTCACTTGCGCTGTTCCTTTATCGAATTGGATTTTTTTAGACAGTGGAATCTCTTTCATTCTTTCTGTTGAATACGCATGTGCATTCTTTTGACCTTCGATGAATGCGGATAATTTTTCTTCTCTTACATCACCACTTCTTTCAAAATGAATGATTGCATTTGGATGAAAGCAAGATTCATAGCCTTCCATATCCATATTAGACCAAGTAGAAAAATAACGATCAATTGCTTCTTCGATATTTTTCTTTTCAGTTAAATCCTCTGCTTGTATCTGAACTTGAGAAACTAATAATAAAAATAGAAGTATAGCTGAGTAATGAATTATTCTTTTCATGTTTCCGTTTTACCTGTTATTTATGCATTTAACATGTTTTGTTCTTTATCGTTAAATTGGTTTACAAATTGGTCAAACGAAAAATACTCTGATTATGAAATACCTAGAAACTTCCCAAATCATTCCTATGAAAGGAATGTCTTATACAATGTATGAAATTGAAGGTGATGATAAGATTATTCGTATGCTCACATTTATTCCCGATGTAAATGAATTGCATATTTACCCAAAGCCTCCTGTTAAAAAACTATATAAGCCAGAACTATGTAAAGAAGTAGAAGCTGAATTTTTTCTAAAACTATGGACGGACGGAGAAAGCAGAAAGGGATAAATTTTCATTTTTGCTTAGATGGATTCCTATTTTTATTGCTTGCATTATTATTTTTGTCTGATATTATTTTGTGACAGAAAAATATGAATACAACGCGTAATTCATTGAAACTAATAATGAGAAATATTCTGTTCATTGGTTTATTTCTTTTTGTTGCTCACTGTAATTTTAATAGGAATCCTAAGTTAAATTTCTCTTTGCCGCTGCCAAGTTCCAATTCACCGGTTCCTACAACGGTAGCAATCTCCACTTCTTTTGTCGGGGCAACTATTGTAGAGTCGGGTGGATCAACAGATGTCTTTGAGGGAGTTACTAGAGATTCATATACAATCGTTTTAAATTCTGCCCCTACAAATTCAGTTACCATTTCTGTTAGTTTTGACAATACTCAAATCAGTGTAAATGATTTAACGACTAGTCCAATTTCAATTTCCTTCACGACGGCAAATTGGAATATACCTCAAACAGTTTACGTGACTGGCATATACGATAATACTACGGAAGGAAATCATAAATCTTCTATTCTTCATACTACGACCAATGGAACCGATATTGTCACAATTGGAACAGTCATTGCAAATATAACGGATAATAGTGGTTCGCGGCTAACTAATTCTTTGCAATCAGGAACTGTTACGATTGGTGGAACGAATCCACTTGCTGTAACACTTACACCGTCTGTCGATCCGGCTAAATCCTATGCATATTGTAATTTTCGAATGAATAATTCTGCTGCCAATAGAGCGACTACTTGTCAAATAGCAGCAAACGGGACAACTATAAACATTCAATCAGGAAATTCTGGAAGTGGAACAGTGGTGAACTGGTATGTGATAGAATTCTCGACTGGTGCATTAGTGCAAAGAGGAAGCAATTCCCTATTAGCCACTGAATCTATACAAACTATTACTCTTTCTCAGTCTATTGATCTCAATCGTAGCTTTATCATCGCATACAGTCGAACAGCAAATTCTAGTTCGAGTATTGACGAAAGGAGAACATTACGGTATCGGTTTCTTACGAATTCAACAATCGAAGTCTTACGCAATGAAGCTGGAATCATCACTGATTTTGAATGGCAGGTGATACAATTAGATGGAGCTCGAGTTCAATCTGGAATTGCAACGATTCAAAATAATTCCACAAGCGTATCTGCTACTCTAAGCAGTCTTAATTTAAGTAATTCTTTTATCATTTTGAATTCTGCTGCAGGGGCAGGTGTAAATGGAGTAGAGCATGATCATTATGTGCAAGGCTATTATAATTCTTCGACACAGATTAGTTTTGCTCGCAATGGGACGGATGATACTGTAGATATATCCTGGTATGCAATTGAAATGATCGATGGGACTACCGTGCAAAGCGGTAATACCACAGTATCCTCCGTATCTTCCTCTGCTACAACAAATCTAAATGCGGTTAATACTGGTAAGACTATGATAGTATTCTCCAATCAAATTGAACTTGGATCAGGTACAGATCTCACACAAGATTCTGGAACGTTTTCTTCTGTTTTTAATAATTCTACAACGATTCAATTTCAGAGAGCGAGTGCAGAATCTAATTCTGCGATCATTTCTTGGTTCGCAGTTCAGTTTCAATAAAATCTTTTCTTATAAATGTTTGAGTCTATTTACTAGATTTAAAAATTCTCGCCTTGTTCCATCAGGGTCGTAAGTAGTAGCTGTTTGAATCAAGTGAATTACCATATTAAAATCGACTTTTCCCTTCTCTTTGGAATTATTTAAAATCATACTAAGCCCTGCAACTCCTGCGGCAAAGCGAAAGTTGTCGGAAGAGTTCCAGATAGAATTCTCTTTGTCGAGAAGTGTTTCTTTGATTTCCTCTGTTTGTCCTTTCTCAGTTTTGTAAGTGAGGCGGACTGAGATTAATTCATTTTGTTTGATTTGCGGGTAGGTAAAAACTTCGTACAATGCAATGTAAGAATAGTCTCCGCCTGCTTCATAGTTGGTTTTTGTTTTGCTTCGATTGTATTTTTCAAAGCCAATTAATCTAAAAGACTCTACTTGTTCGGTATTAAATTTTACGTTTATGCTCATCTCTTTTGCGAGGCTATTTCCGATTAACCAGGATTGGCTGGAAAGACTTTTCTTTGCATCTTCAAATGAATTGATATAGTATGCTTCTCCTTTCTTTCTAGCAACTAACGTATCCATTAAATCTACTGAACTAGTCGAAAAACCTAATATAGAAAGATTGATTCCGACTCTGTTTTCTTTTTCGACTAGTGCCATAAACTCATCGTTATTTACTCCACCAAAGTCACCATCTGTAATGATAACGATCTTTGTTTGATCTTTGTTTAATTTCATATCTTTCGCCAGTTTATACGCAAGAAGTATTCCGGTCCACGCATTCGTGCCACCATCGACTCGTAAATTGGATATGGATTCCAGGATTCTATTCTTGGCATTCATGCTCGTTGGAGGTAGAATAATTTTTGCATCATTCGTATACTGAAGAGTAGCCACAGTATCCCTGGAATTTAATCCTTGAATAAATGCCTTCATTGAATTCTTTGCAAGCTCCATTCTGCCCGTTCCTTGCATCGAGCCAGAAGTATCTATCGCAAAAATTATATTCTTGGAAGGAGTATCTAGTTTTTCTTCTCTTTCTTCTTTGATTGAACTAATTCCGATTTGAATTAACTTTCTTTTACTATCCCAGGGAGAAATTGCAGTTTCTAAATGTAAGCCAATATTTTTTTTATCTTTAGGCTTTTCAAAATTATACGTGAATGAATTGAGTAATTCCTCGGTGTATATGTTTGAAGGATAATAGCCGTTTTCCACGGATTCTTTGAAATTTGCATACGAAGTGGTAGATGCCTCCAATGGAAAAAAAGAGTTACTCATTTTTTTAGTAGCTACAAATTCATTTCCTGAAAGTGCTTCATACGCAGGAGCATTGTCCTTATAAAAAGAGCTTTTGCGAGTGTTTGCACCGGAACAGGAACCTAAAAAAAGTATAATGGCTATTAGTCTGTAAAATTTACTTTGATTCATTTCTGCACCTTTTTAAAAAGAGATACCGAGTATCTTTTTAGTTCCATCGGCTTCTTTGGTATAAGAAAATAATTTTAAGACAGAATATTTTTCGAAGGATGTCTCTTCTTCTTTTTGATAATCCCATAGCCAACCCCATAGACTACCACGAGCACGAAAGCCTCGCTCCTTTTCTGTGTATTCTCGATAAAGAGTTCCAAGTAAAATATAAGTATCTTCTTCTTTATTTCTTTCATCTTTTCTATACCAATATCCTAATCCTAAAAGACCTAAGTGAAAATTCTTTCCTTCTTCTTCGGATGTATACAAAAGAAGTGGACCATAAATTCTTGAATGTTCGTCTTTATAATCATAGCTGCGTATAACAGGAAGAAAATTGTAAATAGTCTCTTCTTGTTTATTGGAATATCCTAACCAGAGAAAAGATGCATCTCTCCAGATATCATTTTCCTTTTTGAAATTCCAGGCATATCCGTAAGCTCCTTGAAAATAACTTTCTGTTTTGAAGTTATGATAGCGAATTCCTGTGAATAAAAAATCCCAGGTATAAGTATTGTCAGACGCAAAATACTCATAATCCGCAAGATATAGAAAGTTATTTCTAACTCCCTCTTTTGAAACTCTACGATAATTTCCTAGTGTCCAGTTTTGGTAGGAATCAGGACTGGAACTGTGAAAGAAGAGTAGGGAGAGATTATAAATGGAACCTAAGCCATCTTTGCGATAGCCGCCACCAAGAAACCATAGAATAGAGGCTTCTTCCCATTTGCCGGCATTTTTAGAAAAATTCCATCCGTATCCCCAGAGTCCATGAAAGTTAGAACTTTCTTTTGTATTTGAATATTGAATGCTTTTTAGGAATAAGTTTAACTCTAAAAAGTTTGGATTCTTTTCTGCTTCTGCTAAGAATAAGAAATTATAATAGAATCTATTTTCAGAGATACTCAGATAATTTAATAGAGTAAATGTCGTGAAATTGCTTTCTTTTTTTGTAAAACTAATTGGAAAGATTCCAAAATAACTATTTGAAAAATAAAAGAATGGAAATGCAATGATTCTATCTAAGTTTTCTCCGCGATATTTTAAATCAAATAACCATAGAAAATTTGTATGAGATGACGATGTGTCTTTGCCTCGATAGAAAAAAGGAGTTACCCATAGTGTTGAAGAATTATATTCAGTAACACCACCATCAGTATTTAAATCCTTTCGGTTAAAACTTTCATAATATGTGAGAGCAGGCCAGAATAGAAAATTTGAATTTAGAGTATCCTTTGTTTTTATTCTTTGAAAATAAGAAAATAGAGTATAATTGTAATTAGACTCTGAATCTTTTGTTTTATAATTTTGTTGGATATAGAATGGCAATACTCGATGACCGGATTTTGTGTCAGACGAAAACCAATTTACTAGAGGCCAGGCTACCGAGGTTTCTTTCCAGTTATTTTCTTTGTATGTTTCTTGTATATAGGCATTAAGTAAAACTGCTTTTTTTTCTGAAGTCTCATCTTTTTGTTTTCCATAAAATGGAAAGAATACAAAGTATTCGAGTAAGTCGGATTGATACCATAAAAAAAGAGGAGCCACTAAAACTTTGTCTGAAGACTCTTTATCCCAACTAAGCCAGGAAAGTGGGAGTAGACGAAAATGTCTTCTTGTGTCTGCTGCTTCATAAGACAATACTCCGAATAATAAGCTATAGCCGCTAAAGTTAAGAGAATCATCTCTTGTTACAGATTTTTTTCTTGTGAGCTTGGGTTCATTATCTGTATTCTTCACTTTAGAATTTTTCGATAAGGCTAATTCTTTTTTTTTGTCTTCCTCTAATTCTTCAAAACTTTTATTTCTGTCTAAAACATTTCTTAGAAACTTTGGCTTCTCTATTGTTTGACGAAAAGAGAAACTCGCGAGATAATAAAGCACAGTAAAATCAGTGTCAAAATACCATTTGTTTTCTTTTTTACCGAGAGACAAACTTGGATTAACCACACCGGAGCTAGATCTTGTGAAATAGAGTAGGTTGAAATTATAATCGCTTTCTTTATCGTTGTAATTTACATACAAAGGAAGGATGAGTGTAATCTCTTTCTTTTCTGATTTAGATTGAAAGTAAAATGGGAAAAGAGTTTTAGTAGATTCCTTTTTTACATCGTTTGTCAGAGATACCCATGGACCAAGAACAAAGGTTTGACTCGAAGGATCCCATCTATTGTAATATAAAAAGAGTGGCATAAAAGAGCGTCCATAAGAACTAGAAGGAGCACTTAAATCTTTATCTATAAATAGTATCGGTATTCTGAAATAATCTTTCTTTTTATAGAATACAAAAGGAAGAAAGGAAAAAGAATCAAGCTCTCCTTTCTCTGAACTTGCCCAGTGGAATAAGGTGAGTATCCGCTTATAATTTCCTTCTCCCTGTTCAAAGGAAGAATAGAATAGAATTGGAATTGCTGGAAATCCCCATTTGCTTTTATGAGTGTATTCTTTAAAACCGCCTGTGTCTTCTTCTACACTTCTATAATGAAACAAAGTCCAATGGGTTATATCATAGTGGCGATTTTTGTCTGCTATCGGGTAAGAACTTCGGGAATAAAATATTGGAAAAAAAGAAAACGCAAACTTGAGTTGTTCTTCCTGTGTAGTTTCTTTGCGATAGTATCCATATATAGGTATCGTATAATGATAATAAGAGTCTTCTGATGTCGTATAACGTATTAGAGGAAGGATCGGAAACCAAATACTTGACTCTTTATTTTTGTTACTCGATTTATATTTTTCTAGAGTTCTTCCATGAAGAATAGAAAAATGATTTTCTCTTGTAAATGATTCACTGGCTATTGATTGATAAGAATAATAGTAAGTAGCCGGAAATAGGATTAAATTCTTATTTTCTAAAGCTTCATTCTGGGTAGAAGAATAGGAATAAAAAGGAAATGCTGAATGGTAGTTGTGATTGGTTTTTGTATTTCCACCCCAATAGATTAAGGGTAATACGGATTTGTCAGACTGTTCTTTTTCTTGCTTATTTGTATAATTTAAAAGTCTAAATTTTTCTCTATTGTCTATTTTACTATTGATTCGATAATAAAAAGGAAAAAATTGGGTAGAGTTATACTTGGGATAATCAGTATAATCATACAAATACAGAATTCTAACTCCGTAGTGATTGTCCCATTTTTCAATTTCTCCGAAGATATTACTCATCGAATACTTTTTACTTTTCTCACTTCCGTATACTTCTTTTTTTTCCCCTTCTTCTAAGTCTTTCCAATCTTGCGTAAAAATGGGAACTGTGTTGAAGAGGATAATAAGTAAAAAGAGCCATCTCATAGCTATCATGGAATCAATGTTTTTGAAAAGCAAAATTTCCGAAAGCGAATATTTTTAAATGGATTGCTTTCTAAAAAGTTTTGATTCGGATATATCTACTAACGTGCAAACTACTCTGTCTATTATTTTTTCTTGATTGTAGATTGCGTTAAATACCATGTAACCCCAAAGTGTTCCACCAAGCTGTGGTTTGATTAGAACTTCAGCTTGAAAAGTTTCTAATTTTCCCTGCTTTAGCTTTTCGAAATTTTCACAAATAGACTTAAGTTCTTTTGCTCCAATGAAATCAGAAAAGTGCAACCAATTCAAATCCTCTTTTGAATAACCTGTAAGTGTTTCAATGGTAGGATTCATATTTAATATTTTTGCATTCATATCAAGGATGGCGATTCCAAAATAAGGATTATTGCTGATAGCCGTTAGTTTTTCCCGTGATATATGAGAGGTATATTCTAAGTTTTTAATCCAAGTAATATCTTTCGCACTGTGAATGACTTTTCCGTGCTCTTGATCTATTGAATGAAAAATTCCGGTCAACTGAAACCAGCGGTAAATTCCGCTTTTATGCTTTAATCTTAATTCTACTTCTGATTTTTGACCGGGATTTGTTATGATTTGTCTAAAATAGTTTTCGATAAGAATAAAATCTTCCCCGTGAATGAGAAGCGGTATAATTAAATTAGCCATACGCGCAACCTCGTCTTTCGTATAGCCTAAAGGAATTGCCAATTCTTCCAGAGGAAAAAAATAAGGAATTGTTTTATCCGTATTTTGACTGAAAATTAAATCGCCAAGAAGAGTCTCTAGATTTTTAGGGATGTGATTTTTTCTATCTCGTTTGAACTCTTTTTCTATTGCACTTTTGTTAATCGCTGTTTGAATAGTTGTATGTAATTCTCTAGCAAAGAATGGTTTTAATAAATATCCAGAAGGTTCCGTCTCTAAAGCTTTTGCAAGCATTGTATCATCGCTAAAAGATGTTAAATATATAACCGGAATATCGAGCTGACTTTTAATTTGTCTTGCTGTTTCGATTCCATTCATTTCTCCTTCTAACTCAATATCCATCAGAATTATTTCTGGTCGATTTTTTAGCGCGTTTTTAATTGCGTCTTCGCCAGAGCTGGAGATTCCAACTACCTGATAGCCAAAATTGATAAGATTCTCGCGAATATCAATGCTAACAATTGCCTCATCTTCTACTATCATGACCTGCACCGGTTTCATACTCTTTGCCTCGTTTTTATATTCAGTATTTTTTGCTTATTCTTGTCATGAATTGTTTTTTTGGGGTTAGTTTTTTCAGTAATAGCACAATCTCATTTTCAAGTTTTGTCAATTGCTTTTTATTTTTTTATCCATATGATATGAAAAACATATCCTTCTTGCCATTCTGGAAACAATTTAGAATTAGTCTAAATTGTATGGAAAAAATTAATAAAACAGAAGATGAATGGAAGGCAGAGCTTACAACGCAAACTTTCCAAGTTTTGCGTAAGCATGGAACGGAGAGAGCATTTTCCGGAGAATACAATGATCATCACGATGATGGAACCTATGTTTGTGCCGGTTGTGGAAATGCACTCTTTGATTCGAAAGTAAAATTTAATTCTGGCACTGGCTGGCCTAGTTTCTATGAGCCGATCACACCTGACGCAGTCGAAACGACTACAGATACGAAATTTTTTATGACGAGAACGGAGGTGCACTGTGCTAAATGTGACGGGCATCTCGGACATGTTTTTACGGATGGACCAATGCCTACAGGTATGCGTTATTGCATGAATTCAGTTTCATTAAAATTTCAGAAGGAGAAAATATGAAAAAAGTATTAAGCGTAGGGCAATGCAATCCAGATCATAATTCAATAAAGCATTATTTTGAAACAAATTTCGACTGTGAAATTACTAGAATTGATTCTACTGAGGAAGCATTGTCCGAGCTTAGTAAAAAATCTTATGATTTAGTTTTGGTCAATCGTAAACTCGATATTGATTATACGGATGGAAATATACTCGTTGTGGAAATGCAAAAAGATTCTAAAATGAAGCAAACACCGATTATGCTCATTTCAAATTATCCCGAATATCAAAAAGAAGCAATTGTATTAGGAGCAGTTCCGGGGATTGGCAAATTAGAATATGGAACAGATTCCGCTTTTCAAAAGGTCTCTAAGTATTTACCGCCAAAGACAATTAAGATTAAAGCCGAAGGATAGCGTTTACCCGCCTTTACTCATTATAAATTTCTCTAAGAACTCTGTGATGTCTGTGATGTTGCGGTTAATCATGTTTTTTAATTCCGGTGGAATATTTTGCGATTTAATTACGCGATAATAATTTAATGCATTCTTTAGCATTTTACGACGGGCAAATTCTTGCGCCTTCATAAGCATTGGTTTATATTTGTAATAGGAATATTCCATAATGCTATAATTCTTAGAGAGTTTAAATGGATGTGGAATCTTACTAAAATCATAAGTCAATGTTAAGAAAGGAGCATCATCAATTTCAGGTGGCTTCAGTTCGAGGATACCATGAATTGTCCGCTCGGGCTCAGGTGGGGGAGGTGGTAGTTCAGGAATTTCAGAAATCTGAGACTCTTCTTCGTCAGAAGGAAGAGGTCCGTCACCTTCAATCATATTTATTTCAGGAGTTTCTTCCGGTGCAAACGGATCGATTAAATGACCGGACTTTGTTCTAACGAAATCGTCTGGATCAGGGAGTTCTATCTTTAATTCTTCAGGTATATCGTATACGCCAGGAGAATAAGGAATTGGTCCCATACCAGAAGCATCTTTCGCTGATTCCTTATTAGCCGCTTCTCCAACGATTCCTGTTCCATCTTTAGAGGAGACTTCTATTTCGCCTGAAACTTCTCTGTGTGGTAATTCAGCAGACTCAGCTTTCAATAAAACAGGATCGGGAAGATCAATTTTAACAAGACCTTTATCGCTTTCCGATAATCCCAATTCTTCATTTGCCGGTATATACTTGGAAAGTGTGTTTGCTATGTCATCGGAAACTGATTCTTTCAGAACTTCATTTTGATCGAGTTGAGGTTTTAAAACTATTTCTTCAGGCTCTGGCAACTCTACTTTAATTAGCTCATCCGAGTTAGGGAGTCTTTCATTGGAGGATGGATCTCTCGGTAAAAATTCTAGTGATCTTAGATTTGGGTCTATTGACTCTTTGTCGGAAAAATATTCTCTCTCAGAGATTGGCTGCTCTAAGTCAGAAGGTATTGGATAACTTTTTAAAGGTTGAGAAAGATGAGGATAAGATTGATTATCTCTATGCCAGTCTCTAAGGAAGGCTTCCCTTGCATGAAGCAGATTCTCATCTTGATTTCTTCTATCTTTTCCAGATCGTCTATCTTTCTTAACACCTTTCGGCAATTCTAGTAATTCATTTACTCTTCTATCTTTCCCGGAACGTCTTTCCTTCATTGGGAGGGGTTTAAATTTTTCCCATTCTTGAGAAAAAAATAAATTGCTCAACCAATCATTTATGTTTAAAGGCATTGGAGGAGGAAGTGGAGGAACGTTGAATGGATGCTGACTGGTGTCTGAAGTTCCTTCGACATGAACATTCGGTACATTACTGTTATCCGCTGAACTTGAATCAGGTATTTCCGGATGTCCTCCTGATTGCTTTTCCTCTAGCCCCTTGTCTCCACTATCACCAGCATTCTCTTTTTTTAAATCAGATTCATTGCTTGATTTGTTTGATCCGGAAAACTTGGTCTCCTCTCTTGCTTCTCTTGAAACGAATTCGCCTGTGATAAATTCGGTAGCTTCTGGTATTTCAATATTACCCGCTTCATACTTTTTCATGAGCGGCGCATAATCTTTATCTGCCTTCGGTTTCGGAATCTCTTTTTCTAATTCAGACCATCCCGTTTCAATATGAGATAGATCCTGTTCTACTTCAGGAGGAAGCGAATTGATTTTTTCCGTGTATTCTTTTATTACTCGAATTTCTTCAACTACTTTAGTCTCGGTTGACTGCTTTGATTTAGAAGGAAGGGCTTCGTCTTTTTTTTCTTTAGCGGGTAACTCAGATATCTCTTCTTTGCTGCTAGAATTAAAATCGTCTTTTTTAATTTCGGACTCTGATTTTACTAGACTTGTAAGATTTTGGTTTTCTATTTGCAGGGAGTCTGAATCAATTGTGGCATTTTGAATATTGGTTTCGTTACTTATTTGAGCTGATTCGTTAAATATTTCTGCTTTTTGATTTTTTATATCAGAGGTCTTGAAATCCGATTCTTTTTTAATAGATGAGTTTTCTTCTTCTTGAGGAATATTTGTATTATCCGTCTTCGAATCGTCTTGAATATTTTGCTTCTTTCCTCTTGCATCTAGTGAACCTAAATCCAAAGGTTTTAACTCTGAATCCCGATCTTTGTTTGCTAAGTCTTCTATACCGGTATTTCTGTCCGGGACTGTCTCTATTTGCTTTAAAATGTTTAACTTTTCGGTAAGTGAATCGGAAAGATTCTCTGTCAGCTCTTTTAGAGACTCCGAAAATTCCTTCTCTCTATTGTCTGAGTATTTTTGTAAGAATGCCTTCTCAGAGTTGGGATCACTCGATTTTAAATAATTATGAATATCAGAAATATTCTTTTGGATTTTTGCTTGCACTTCTAGATTTGTAATCTTGTTTACAGCTCGATAGTAGATTTCTAAGGCACTTTTAAAATGTCCTTTTTTTACCATCGTATCTGCATTTAGCAAAGGGCGCTTATGCAAAAACAGACTTTTATCGTTCTCACCTAAAATTTCAGTGGCATCATAACTCAGAGTTAAATTGGTAGTAGAAGTGTTGAGCGGCGCCATTAATTTTTCTGTATTCTCCTAGAATTTAACCCAAAAAGTAAAACTTCATTTTTTATAAAAAGGCTTATTTAAATAAAGTCTATTACAATTTTCGACAAATTTGCCTTCCTAGACTAGAACTAAAAAGCCCAAAATTGACTTCATTGCTTTAAAATTTTCTTGACAAAAGATTCTAGCACGTACTCTTTGTCTTAATGAAGTTAGTATCGAAGAAGAATTTAAGTTTTGGTTCAAGTCCTGATAATAATGATGGATTACAGCTTAGAATAACATTTGATGAAGATACTAAAACAGCCTACGGGGATTATACCTGTCCTGCTAAGTTTCAAGGATCGCCCGATGCCATTCATCCGGGAATCATAGCTACCATTTTAGATGAGATCATGATTAAGATCAATGAAGCCATGAATTTTGAAACAATGACTGGCGAATTGACTGTTCGATATCTTCAACCAGCTTTTATCAATGAGCCTCTGCACTTGCGTGGTTGGTTTGTAAAGAAAAACAAAAAAGTCATTGAGAATAGAGCCGAGATTGAAAACGAAATTGGAAAAATTGTTGCCCGTGGAAAAGGAAAATACATGGAAGCAGGCGACTAAAAGACAAGCCGATGTGGTGAAATTGGTAGACGCAGTGGATTCAAAATCCACCGAGGGCAACCTCGTGTCGGTTCGATTCCGACCATCGGCACCATTGTATTAAGTTTTATTCTCTTTTAAAGCTCTTTCATAGAAATCCTTTTCGATTGTATCAATCCCTTTTAAAATTAACTGAATCTTTTCTTGGCTCAGTTCGGTAAATACGTCTTTGCCTCGAATGATAATCCCTTTTCCAAGACTGATTCCGTCTATGTCTGCCTCTGTATAAGTTTCAGGTTTTAATTTCATTTTCCCTATTACATAGTCTAGAACTTCCAAAATTTTTGCCAGTAATTCCTTTTTCGAGAGAGTGGCGAATAGGCTAACGATTTGATGCCTGAAATCATCAGCCTCTTTTTGCGGGATACTTGCGATTAGCCTATTAAAATAGATTTCTTCTTCAATGTCTTTACCTTCTGCAATCAGCTTCTTGGCATGATCATATAGAATTGCTTCAAACTTATGTGCAGTTACATAAGACTTGAGAGCGGATACTCCTGCTTTTGCGGCAGAGAAGAATTGCTTTCCGAACTTAAAAATTATCGTTCCTATACTTCCCAAAAGCCCGAACATTTTATCAGGAGAATGCACAAAAGAGGCAAGGGCTTCAAAGGCTTGGTCTAACTTGATTCGCTCTTCCAATTCAGGATAAAGAAGTTCTAAAAAATAGGACGTTAGACGGTCTACCGTTGCCTGATCAATGCTTGTAAATTCCTGAAAGCGATTTAGATTCTCTCTCGAATATCTTTTTTGCAGAGACTTCCTATAGGCGAGAATTAAAAGTCCGAATTCTTTTTCTTTTAAAGGGGTTGGTTTATTCATTTTTATCTGACACCACTTCTTCGAAATAGCTAAGTCCTGTGCTGCCTACATATTTTTCAAAGTCAATTCGTCTCCCCTTAGGAGTGTAGAGAGTTTCGATAGGTCTTAGCTCTAATCCATTGAATAGAGAATATATCCCAACTGCGAGACAAATGGCTGTTTTGCGTTTCTTGGTCGTTACAAAATACATGTCTCTATCGCTTGTAATTTCACCCAATTCCAGATAGGCTGAAATCGCATTTACAAAAGTAGGAATACTGTAAGTAGATACAAAGGGAAGCAATATTTTGTTTGGCTCTTTGTATGTATCTTTGTCTTCATTTACCTGTAACCGCAGTCCATACTGCATAAAACGTAGCAATTCATTGCTTGCATAGAGATTGTCACCGCCAAATCCCTCTAAGCCGCCCTCTCTGCGCATTAACTCTGGTTTGCCTCTCTCTCTATCCCAAAATTTTCCCACTGCACGAAACCCAGAATGATCTATTGCATACGGACCTTCTTTATTGTTTACAGTTTTTTCCCATCCGTCTGCATCTTTATATCGCCATGTAATCATATTTGCCCGATAGCCTTCAAATCTTTCTACGTTTGATTCTGTTCCTGCCTGGTTAGGCCAGTATCCATTAAAATAAATCCATGCATCTGCAATTGCATTTTCTAGTCTTGACCATTTTGATTCAAAGAGCATCCAATTCTTCCAGGGAGTTTTTAAAAATTCTTCCGGCTGTGCTTTTTTATCTGAAATTCTTTTTAGAAGTTCAAAGGTTTGATAGGAAGGAGCAATCACGGCACCCATTCCTCCTGAATCGGGAGCTGCGTTCATTGCATTGATATGGAGAGAAACTACAAGCGCCGGTTTTTCTTTGTTAATCATAGAAATTCTTCCCAAGCGATTTTTTCCCGTTTTAAAATCAGGATAATCATAAAGGCGATAGAGTTGGTTCTTGTCTTCTTTTTCTCTGTAACTTCTATCCTTGTAATTGTCTGTTCTTGTCATGGCTGATTCAATTTTGATCCAAGGAGCATCGGAGTCAGAGAAAAGTTTGATATAAGATTTGAATTTTTGAAATCCTTTTTTTGTTTTAGTGAGATCTAAAATTTCTTTTAATTCCTTTCCTACTTCTAAAACAATTTCCATTTCCGTGCGCCCTGCTTTGGGGTGGCTGGCACCATCTTTGTAATTTTCTAAAAATCTTCCCGTTACTGTGTCATATTTATCTCCGAAAATTTCGAGAGGGTCTTGCTTGGCGCCACCGTGTCCCGGGTCGATTACGATTTTATATTTTTTAATTGGGTCGCTCTGTAGGCTAAAGCCTACAACTAAGAGTAATAAAACTAAATATGTTTTCAAAATGCTTCCTTGTAATTTGATGATCAGAAATCTTCTTTCTAATTGCAAAAATAAGTGAATATTCATTCTTGTAAAGTATCTAATCGAGGTTATGAATGTTATTGCAGGAAGAATTTAAGGCAACAGAAAAATCGGATAAAATCTTACAGAAAGCATTGGAAGGGAATCGAATTTCAAAGGAAGAGGCACTTCTTTTGTATGAAGAGGGTGATTTTCTAAAAATTCAATTTGTGGCACGTGCGCTACGGGAAAAAGTTCTCAGCCATAAATATGCAAGCTATACCATGTTTCGCGTTGTCAATTATACAAACTATTGCAATGTTGAATGCTCTTTCTGTTCTTTCATGGATGAAATTGGTTCGGGTAAGGGATACGTTTTAAGCAAAGAAGACATTGTAGAAAAAATGGAATTTGCCAAAAAAGAAAATGCAGACCAGATGTTTCTACAGGGCGGAGTCTATCCCAATTTAAAATTCGATTATTACTTAGATGTGCTCTCTGCGGTTAAGAGCCGTTTTCCGGAAATGCATATTAGGGCTTTCTCGCCCGTAGAAATTATCAATATGGAAAGGCTAACCGGTCTTAGCCTAAGAGATGTTCTTCTTCGTTTAAAAGAAGCAGGACTTGATTCTGTTCCCGGTGCAGGTGCAGAAATTCTTACCGAGCGTATGCGTAATATTATCTCCCCCAAAAAAGCAAGCGTTAGTGAATGGACCCGCGCAATGGAAACCTGTCATGAAGTAGGTTTACTCGGCAGTGCCAACGTAGTATTTGGATCAGAGGAAACAAAAGAAGAAGTCATTGAACACCTAAACGTTATCCGCGAGTCGCAAGATAGAACTCACGGGTTTCTCGCATTTATCCCGTGGACATTTCAACCGCAAACAAAGCGATTTAAAATTAGAATGGTTCCGACTCATGAGTATTTGAAGGTATTAGGCATTTGCCGCATCTTTTTAGATAATATTCCCCATATTGAAACCTCTGTCATGGTTCTCGGAAAAGGAGTAGGGCAGCTTGCTTTATACAGTGGAGCGGATGACGTTTCCTCTGTTGTAATTGAAGAAAATGTTCTTCGCTCCTTCGGTCTTAAATCAGAAGAAGAGGCTACTCGCTTTCTAGCCGGTGCAGGCTTTACTCCTAAACGCCGCGACTTACTTTATAATTATGACAAGTATCCTGATTACGTTCCTACTGGAAAAGAAATGAATTATATGAACTTGGGGGCGTAATAATGAGGAATTGTTAATACGGAATGAGGAATGGGGGAGTTTGCGGATAATGGTGAATTATTAATTTTGAATTTGGAATGATAAGAGAAAGAGTCGGTTATTGAGTGAGATTTTTTCTCTTCATCAACAATATAGCTTTCAATAGAATCTTCATTCTTTTTAGAAAATAAAAATTGGTTTGAATCGTTGCTATTAATCAACATTTTTTCGTATTCCATTAAGCGATTAGAAATATATGTTTGTGTCTTGCTATCTAGCTTTAGCCATTTTATATTTTCTTTGAGACATCTCTTGCTACTGAGGTAAGGGTAATAGAAAATAAAAAAAACAATTCACTGAAAGCGCAACATTCACCAGTAAAAATAAACCAAATACAACTAACTCTCGCTTCATAATATTATAAAACATTAATACCTATCTTCGTGAGTCAATAACTAGTTTATAAATTTTAATTTTCCAGCAGTATTATTCTCCATTGACAAATCAAGCATATTACCTACTTTATTTTTAATGAATTTCCCTCTAAACCTAAACTTTGGTGTATTTGAAATATCTTCTCACTTACTTTTTGAAACGCTTGCCTTCTTAATTGGGTTTCGTTTTTATATGGTCTTACGAAAAAAAGAAAAAGCCCTTCTTACTTCATCAGAAAGACTTTGGATACTCATTGCGGTAAGTATTGGGGCAATACTTTTTTCACGATTCATTGCAGTGATGGAACATATTGAACTGGTGAATCGGGATACTCCGCTACTTTTTTATTATTCCCAAAAAACAATTGTAGGTGGACTTTTAGGTGGATTAATTGCAGTTGAGATAACAAAGAAATTTTTGGGGATCAAATATTCATCCGGGGATATTATGACTTATCCTCTCATTCTTGCAATCATGATTGGGAGAGTTGGATGTTTTTTGGCAGGATTAGAAGATGGAACTTACGGCGTGGAAACAGAGCTTGTCTGGGGAATTAATTTTGGAGATGGTGTTAAACGTCATCCGACACAGATTTATGAAATTATTTTTTTAATGGTTTTATGGATTTGGATTCGCTTATTAGAATCTCAAAAAGTAATTTCTTATCTTCATCAAATAAATGGAAGCATATTTCAGGAACAGAATCGTTTACCGAATGGTGTTAGATTTAAGCTTTTCTTATTTCATTATTTGATTTTTCGATTTATCATTGAATTCATTAAGCCAGTAAATCTTTTCTTATTTCGCCTATCGTTTATACAAATCGCCTGTATTTTAGGAATTGGTTATTATTATTTTTTACTTTTAAGATTCTATTTGAGAAAGTATTGTTTATGAAAACCTTTTCATTTTATGCTTAACAAGGTGTATTATAAATTGAGTTTATTATGATTAGCCGCAGCCTATTTGATTGCATTTTCTTGAACAGGTTATCTTTGTTTACTTGAGTATGTAAAAAAAATTTTATTTTTGAAATCAAAATTATTCTTTTCATGTCTAAGTATTATATTTTTTTGAGTTTATATTTTAAAAGGAAACAAAATGAAACCTGCGAAAATTGAAAGTGATGACCTAAACAAAATAGCGAAAAAGATACAGGAAAAATCCGACGAAGCAATTGGCCTATTCGTATTCAACGGATACAGAATTCAAGTCAGTAAATATCAAATGGATGGAGGAAGCAGAGTTCGTATACTGTATAATAAACGAAGAGCCAGAGGTCTTTGTATCGTATGCGAGACTAAAGTAAAACGCGTAAATCCTTCTTCAGGCAAATTATACAGATTGTGTGATACCCATAGAAAATCCATTGACAAACAACGAAATAAAAATCGATCCCAATTGCGCTAAGAGATTAGAATTCCTTTTTTCAAAAAACGAATTTCTTTTTTTAGAGAATTGAGAAGTATTTCTCTTTGCCTCACCTCATTCAAATCTTTTTCGTACCTGCGGAGGTAAATCTCTGTTTTGCGAATCATCTGTTTGAGATAATGTATTTGATTGATTTTTTCTTTAATTTGCTCTAAGATTATTTCAGAATTATCAATAGAAATTTCATCTAGATAAGAACTAAGATTATTCAATTCGTTTAAAAATTCCTTTTTAAGAGTTTCACTTGATAGTATTTCTTTTGGTTCTCCTTGCCATGCGGGGTTATTGGCCCATGGATAATTGTGATTCTCTTTCGCGGATAACAGTTGTTTGGCTTTTGTAACGCCAATGTTTTTGACATTTTCAATATAGGAGCCTCTACTACTTACATTGTAAATTTCAAGCGTTGTAGTTTTGGCTGACTCCTCGAACCAGTGCTTGTAAATTCCTAATACGTAATCAGTTAAAACAGTTCCTCCGTCGCAAGCTTTTACATACTTTGTTTCTCTCTTGCGAACGATCTCCTCATTTATTTTTTCAAGACTTTTTTTTCGGTTTAAAACAGTAAGCCATTTTTCATTGTGATGTGTTCCTGTTGAATGAATTTCTCGTCCTGTATATGCTAAGTCCTGTCCCGTGAGGAAAATGGGAGAAAACCCCATTTGGCGTATTATATCAAATGCGCTAGTCGCAACACTTCCGCCTGATTGAACATCTCCTATGTCACCAATTTTTTCTTCTACGATAGCGCCGCCTGCTGTTATTTCTCTAAATGGTTTTCCCGAAGCATCTACTTGAAATTTAGCTGTCAGGCTATGGATAATTGATTTGAATTTAAAATTACGCAGCAAAGCAGGGGAGGTTACGAAGTCGGCGAATATAGGAATCTCAGATAAATCTTCTCCTAGAAAATGAAAATAAGAGTGCAATTGAGCGTCTAATGTCATTACTCCGTCGGGTATTATTCCAAACTTCAGAAGAACTTTAAGAGCAGTATCGCAAGCGAATACAAATACTTTATCGCGATTTTCTTTAATAAAATCACATTGGCTTCGCAAACTCGGTCCTGCCGAAACTAATATCGCTGGTATATGACTGTAATCTCCTAAACATTCTTTAAATTTGTATCTAGGAGTAGGGTTTGAATTGTATTGAATCAAATTTGAAATGGAATTACGAACCCATATGCGCTCAAATTCAAATTTAGTAAGTAAATCGCTCATCTTAGAAGAAAAAAGTTTGTTGATACGCTCTTCAATGTCTAAGTAAAAAGCTGGGTTTAATTGGATGCTAGGATTATTTCTAAAGAACTTAATACCGGATAGCCGCTCTATAGGAAGAGATTCAATGTAGCCCCATAGAAGGTGGAGTAGTCTTTCGCCTAAGAATAGATGACGACCTGGAATTTCCATTGCCGGATAAATAAATTTATCCCATAAACTAGAAAGAATTTCTTCCGAGGAATCTATAAATAGAATTATTTGATTCCGTGCAATCTTCTCATTCAGGATTTGTATAAGATGAGGATTTCCCAGTCCAAAGACTACGACCAAATCCGTTTCGCGAATCTTTGTTTCGCCAATCATCCTCATTGCCGAAACCTTTGGAGCTACCGAACTAGCTAAATTTTTTCCGCCAATCGAGACATAGTATTCCTCCTTTTCCTTAATTTTATTTAGGGCATATACCCTCGAAGACTCGATAGAGCCTTGAAAATAAAGGTTCAAATAAGGTTTTTTAAGAATTAATTCTTTTAAATTTATTGGTGACATAATATCCACTTTTTATAATGTACACCCTAGAGATTTGGTCAATCGGTTTTAAAAAGAAAAAGCGATCAATTTTCGATAGTACGAAAGGTTTTCAGAAGGGTAAATTATAAATCTCCCGGCAAGGAGAATTGGTAAATTTACCCATTTTAAATCAAATTACTTTTCTATATCAGGGGACTTTATGTATTTAAAAAGTATGAATATTGTTGGATTCAAAACCTTTGCTGATGAGACAGAGGTTGTTTTTGATCCGGGCTTTACGGCGGTTGTCGGTCCGAACGGCTCAGGAAAGTCAAATATTGTGGATGCGCTTAGATGGGTTCTAGGCGAAAAATCTGCGAAAGGTTTACGCGGTGATAAGATGGAAGATGTTATTTTCCATGGATCAGAAACAAGAGATCCCGCCGGTTTCTCAGAAGTAGCCGTTCATCTGGATAATAGCAATAAAACTTTCGCGATTGATTTTCCTACAGTGAAGATCACAAGAAGATTATTTCCTGATTTAACAAATGAATATTATATAAATAACTCCCGTGTTCTAAGAAAAGACGTAGAAAAACTTTTAATGGATACTGGGATTGGAAAGGCTAGTTACTCTATCATGGAGCAGGGAAGAGTAGAGGCAATTCTGAATGCAAAGCCTGAAGATAGAAGAGCAATCTTTGATGAGGCAGCAGGAATTTCTAGATTCAAAATGGATCGAGCAGAGACAGAGAAAAAATTAGAATACACAAGCCAAAATCTTTTGCGGATATCCGATATTATGTCCTCGATGGAAAAAGAGTTAGACTTAAAAAGTAAACAAGCCGAAAGAGCAAAGAATTATTTTGATCTCAAAAGTAAATTAACAGAAGCAGATAAAAATATTCGTTACTTAAAACTAAAAAGTCTTAAGACTCGTTCTAAAAAAGTAGACGCAGAATTAGCGGAAGTAAAAAAGAAAAACGAAGAGCTAATGGCTCGCATGAGTGATGATGCAAAGCTAATCGAAGAAAGAGAAAAATTTCGCTACGAAATGGAGCAGAAAATTTCTGAGATAGACAAAAAGCTTTTGGATTTCCTATCACAAAAAGAAATTCAGCGAGAAAAAATTGAGAAAAATAAAAGTATTATCCACGAGTTCGATCAACGTATAGATGAACTGAGAGCAAATCTAGAAAGTGAAAGAACGCGGATGGAAAATGCAGAATCCGAGTATAATCAACTTTTGGCTCTTAGCGAAAATCTTGCCAAAATGATTCAGATGACTTTAGCGAATGTAGAAAAATTTACTTCTGACAAAAAACAAATTGAAATTCAAATCGAAGAAGAGTTACGAAATATTCAAAATTATCAAGAAACGATTGCTTCCAATGACAAGAAGCATAATATTCTGCGAGAAAAATTAAAAGACAGTATCCTCTCTTTAATCAATCAAATTGAAGAGAAGAAAAGAGACGCCGAAAAATCAGAAGGTAAAAGAGAAGAGCTTAGAAAATTTTTAATATCTTCGCTCGATGATAATATAGATAAAATCAACGAAATTATATCTGGAAATTTAAGTTCTGAGCGCGTAACAGAGATTTTGCGTGAGATAAATCTTACTTCGTATCGAGAAAATCTAAAAGACTTTATTGAAATGGAAGATGTATTTCGTGATATTCTACTTGATAAGGATGGACTTCTAGCAAAAAAAGAAAGCATTGACTCTGAAATTGAGGACTTGATTTTAGAAAATGAAAACCTATCTAGAAAGATAAAAGATGCAAGTTCAAACATTGAATCATTACGTCTTTCCTTGGAAGAAAAAAAAGAGGAAATCGTTAAACTAGAAAAAAGCATCTTAGAGATGGAAGGCAAAAATGCCTCAGCGTTAGACGCTAGAGATAAAGAACTTCGCATTAAGCATGAAGCTGGTGAAAGAATTTCAAATTTTGAAAAATCAATTGAGACTCTACAAAACAAAAAAGTAACCTATCAGGATGATGTAAAAATTCTAGAAGAGCAAATCGAAAAGTCCTATACAGAATTTTTAGGAATGAGTAAAACTTTAGAAGCAGAGAAAGAACAATTAAAGAATCTTTTCTCAGAAATCCAGAATCTAAAATCGTCTTCGCAAGCTGACCAAGAAGAGTTTAAATCCATTATTCCACTCATGAGCGATTTCGAAAGAAAAGCCTCGGCACTTCGCGTGCAGTTGGATACATTCAATGAAGAGTTATACAACGATTATTCGATGAGCGATGTGGAATTAGAAGAAGAAAAATCTTCTCTAACTCTTAAGCAAGAAGCAGAGGATACAAAGCTTAGAGAAATAAAATCCGAGATGCAACTTCTTGGTTCAATCAATCCACTTGCAGTTGATGAATACAACAATGTGAAAGAAATTTACGATCACCACAAATCACAAAAAGAAGATATTGAGAAAAGTAAAAATGATATTCTAGATGTTTTAAAAAATATCAATGCTGAATCAGAAAAACTTTTCACAGAAACTTTTGAAATTATTAAGAAGAACTTTCAAGAAACATTCTCCACTCTATTTAACGGAGGTCATGCAACGATTGAACTAACCGAGAAAGAAGACAAGCTCAACTCCGGTGTTGAAATAATAGCTGAGCCTCCCGGCAAGCATGTGCAGAATTTAAAGCTTCTTTCAGGTGGGGAAAAGTCAATGACGGTTATCGCATTGTTATTCGCGATTTATATGGTCAAACCTTCTCCTTTTTGTTTTCTAGATGAGATTGATGCTGCACTTGATGAAGTAAATAAAATTCGTTTTTGTCAAATTCTAGATAAGTTCAAAGATGTAAGTCAGTTTATAGTAATTACACATGCGCCTCCAACGATTTCACGCGCCAACGCGATATTTGGCGTAACGAGTTCAGAGCCTGGTGTGTCGCGAGTGATTTCTCTCAAAGTAGAAGAAGCAAAACAATTTGCAAAGAAAATGCAAGAGGCTGTATAAGTTTTAGAAATGGCAGAACTAATCGAGGCTAATCAAGATTATCTGGAAATGGGTGGACGAAAATTCCACTCCAGGCTTTTTATTGGCACTGGAAAATTTTCCTCTTCGCTAGAAATGCGAGACGCTATATCTTCTTCGGAAACGGAAATTGTCACAGTTGCACTCAGAAGAGTGAATTTGGAAAACACTGAAGATGATATTTTATCTTCGATTGATCGATCTAAAGTTTTACTTCTTCCAAATACAAGTGGAGCTAGAAATGCAATGGAGGCAGTGCGACTTGCAAAGCTCGCTCGCTCACTAGGTGCAGGTGATTGGGTTAAATTGGAAGTAGTCCCTGATCCTGTTTTTTTATTGCCAGATCCGATTGAGTCATTGAAGGCTGCTATTGAACTTGCTAAAGATGGATTTAAAGTGATGCCTTATGTAAATGCAGATCCAATTTTATGCAGGCATTTAGAAGAGGCGGGATGTGTTTGTGTTATGCCACTTGGTTCTCCGATAGGATCAAATCTTGGCATTAAAAATCGCGCCAACATTGAAATGATTATTGCGCAATCCAAAATTCCTGTGATAGTAGATGCAGGATTAGGAGAGCCTTCTCATGCAGCGGAGGCAATGGAGATGGGAGCAGATGCAGTGCTTGTAAATACTGCCATTGCCATTGCAAAAAATCCTGCTCGAATTGCGGAAGCCTTTAAGCTTGCGACGATTGCCGGACGACTTTCGTATTTGCATCGTGGGCGAAGAATTCAAGGAAATCTCTCCATTAAGGCTAATGCCTCTAGCCCGCTCACTGGATTTTTAAACGAGGAAGATCGTGTTTCTTGACTTGTTCAATCAATTTGATTTTCGTTCAAGTATTTCCGAAGTCAAAGCAAAAACGAAACTAGATGTAGAGATTGCCTTGTCGAGAGCGGTTAATGGCGAACGGCTTGCGTTTACAGATTATTTGTCTCTCATTAGTCCCAATGCCAATTCTTACCTAGAAGAAATGGCTATTCTCTCGAAAGAAATAACGCAAGAGCGTTTTGGGAAAACGATTCAGCTTTATATGCCGATGTATCTCTCAAATGAGTGCAGGTCATCCTGTTTATACTGTGGATTTAGTTTTGAAAATAAAATTCCAAGAAAGACATTAAATGAAAAGGAAATTCGTAAAGAAGCAGAGATTTTATCTAAAAAAGGAATTGAGCATATTCTAATTTTGACAGGGGAAGATTATTCCAAAACTCCAGTGTCTTATTTAATCGATTCTGTAAAGATTTTAAAAGAATACTTTTCTTCCGTATCGATTGAAATTTATCCAATGGATACCTTTGAGTATCTGCAATTGATACAGGCTGGTGTTGATGGACTCGCATTGTACCAAGAAACATACGATCGAGATACCTATCGTAAATATCATCTGCGTGGAGTCAAAAAGGATATGGATTACAGATTGAATGGTCCTGACAGAGGTGGGCTTGCTGAATTTCGAAAAATTGGCATTGGCGCATTACTCGGATTAGCCGATCCACTGGGAGAAATGTTTTTCTTAGGATTACATGCATCTCACCTTCTAAAAAAATATTGGAAAACTTCGCTTCAAATATCTCTACCAAGAATGCGTCCTGCAAAGGGTGATTTTCATTCTGTAGTTCCTGTGAGTGATAGAGAATTTACTAGATTCCTATTTGCACTGCGAATTTATTTTAAGGACATTGGAATTGTTCTGTCTACGCGTGAGAGCGCAAGTCTTCGCAATAATTTAATTGGTTTAGGCATAACAACAATGTCTGCCGAATCGAAAACAGAACCAGGTGGCTATAGTGAGAGTGGGGAGCTTGAACAGTTTGAAACAGAGGATAAAAGAAGTCTAACAGAGGTTATCCGCTATATACGAGTTAAAGGGTTTGATCCGATTCTGAAAGATTTCGATAATGCAATTGTTTGAGTAGGGCACAACGACATCTCTTTGATGCCGCTGTTTTTATCTAGGGTTTACGTTATTTTTTTGTAGCTGAGTAACTTTTCTGAATGCACAATCCGAATTCAGTGCAAGAAGATTGACTTGCATCGTAGCAAGCAAGGACTGCTCTTGTGTTTCTCTTGCAAGCATTCATACATCCATCTTTCATTTTCTTAATTTCTGCTGGAGTTGCTTTCTTGTCTTTATTCATTTCTCTAGCGCAATCTAGGAAACGTTCACAAGCTAAATCACATTTTGGATCTAATGCCCAAAGGGATGAAGAAAAAAGAGAGAGAACTAACAGAGAGGAAAAAATGAGTTTCATGATTATCTCCTTGAAAGTTTTTCTAGCGACACAGGGATTCGAACCCCGGACCTGCGGATTATGATTCCGATGCTCTAACCAGCTGAGCTATGTCGCCGCGAAACCTTCTATAACCTTATTTTTAAAATGCCTATACTGTCAAAACAAAATAGGTCATTTTATCTATCGGAAATCTTAATTTATCGTATTGAAAAAGAAAGAAGTTTTCATTGAAAAATATTTTTTTATTCCTGAGTAGTTTTATTTTTTTTTGTAATATTGTTCAATGATTGCGAATAACTCGTCTGGCACAAAGGGCTTTGCTATATAGTCCGTCATTCCCGCTTTCTGCACTTTCTGCTTGGTGTCAAGAAGGGCGGTAGCTGATAAAGCAATGATTGGAATTTCCTTATACTTGGTCTCTTCTTTTTTTCTAATTTCTATTGCAGCAGTATAACCGTCCATCTGGGGCATTTGCAAATCCATTAAAATAATATCATAATCTTTATCCCTGATCTTTTCTAGACAGACTAGTCCATTTTCTGCTAAGTCTGCTTCAATTTCCCATTTTTGCATATAACGTAATGCTACTTTTTGGTTGCTTATATTATCTTCTACGAGTAGTAAGCGTAATCCTCTCAGGTTTTTTCTTTCTTCATTTGTTTGCATAGTATTTGTAACTTCGGTTCGTTAGATCCTCGATCTATATATTTTTAAAATATTTCTGGAATGGGAAAAATAATATTAAACTCATCTGCTGAAAGCCCAAAAGAAATTCTAGAAATACTAAATGGATTGGCAAATAAATTTTCATTAACCATCCATTTATTTATGAAGGCAATTTTCCCTTTACCGCTTCCCACAAATTTTGTGTTGATTAGGCTTTCTGTATCAGATTTCTGCAACAGTGAAATTGGATATAGTTTTGTACTCATTGGGAAGCTGAAAAATTTCTTAGTAATCTCTGCCTCTAAGAAAACTCCGTTCTCCTTTGAGGAAGCACTAATCATAGTTTTATTTGATTCTTTTTTCCAAGTAAATTCTGCCATTTCCTTCGGAATTGCCCAATTTAATCTTCCTTCTTGCACAGATGTGAGGCTAGACACATATATTTTGGTAATCTTTTTGTAGAGTTTTTTCTTGGTTGATGTCTTCGTTGTTCTACTATGTTCAAAGTTTCCTGGTATAAATAGTAGTTCGAAATATGGACCTACATTGGAAGACTCATAGTTTACAACCATGATAGCGCCAAGTCCTCCTACAAAGGATTTTTTATCTTCTTCAGGAATAAAACCTTTATCGAGTAATAAAGACTTGTTTCCTAAAAAAGGAATAATAAATCCTTCCCCTTTTAAATTCCATGGTGGTGGGTAATGCTTTGTATCATTCATAATCATGTTAAAAAAGATTCATTTTTGCAAAATCTTTTGCGAAATAGGTTATAATGATGTCTGCCCCTGCACGCTTAATCGCGATTAGACTCTCCACCATTGCCTTCGATTCATCTAGCCATCCAAGTCTCGCGGCTGCTTTAATCATTGAATACTCTCCACTTACATTATAAGCTACAACAGGAATTGGAAAGTTTTGTTTAATCGATTGGATAATATCAAGGTAGGCTAACGCTGGTTTAACCATCAGATAATCCGCTCCTTCTTGAAAATCAAGCTCTGCTTCTAATAAAGCTTCTTTTGCATTTCGAGGATCCATTTGGTAAGTTTTCTTATCACCTGCTTTGGGTGCAGAGCCGAGTGCATCTCTAAATGGTCCGTAGAAGCTACTGGCATACTTCGCAGTATACGACATGATTGCGACATCAGAAAAACCATTGTTATCTAAGATATCTCTAATATATCCAACGCGACCGTCCATCATATCAGAAGGTCCTAAAATATCGGCACCCGATTCTGCTTGGGCTAATGCCATTTTGCCTAAGATGACAAGGCTCTCATCGTTTAGAATTTTACCATTTTCAACAAATCCATCGTGTCCATCCGAGCTATAAGGATCCATCGCAACATCTGTAATAATTGTCGCATCAGGAAATTCTTTTTTCATCGATTGTATCATCTTGAGGTATAGGTTATTTTTCTTATAACTAAGGGTTGCTTTTTTATCTTTTAGTTTTTCTTCAATTTGAGGAAATAGAATAAAATTTTGTATTCCCAAATTTAAAGACTCTTCAATCTCTTTCAGGATTAAATCGGGTGAGAATCTGAAGAAATCTGGCATGGAAGAAATTTCGGTTTTCAATTTGTTTCCTTCTTGAACAAAAAGAGGATGAATCAATTGAGATTTTCTTAAAACTGTTTCTGCCATCATTTCTCGAATGGGGCTTGACTTCCGATTTCGTCTTGGTCTTCGTAATATGTCCATATATAGCCAGTGAATGCTTACCAATTGATTTTTCGATTAAAAATTTTACGTTACAATAAAAATGGGATTGGATTTACAGTATTTGGTAATATGAATCAGTTTCTTAGCCCCGTCATTTCTTTTTTCTATGGTGCGTCTTTTTCTGTTTTACTTTTTGGAAACTGCAGCAGTGTTGAAAGTGAAAAAGCATATTGCGAGAAACGTGCACAGCGGTATTTTCTACTCTGTTTGGTAAATATAAAGACATCACCATCTTATTTTGGCAAGCCAGAATGGAACAGCCAGCAAGTTCAATCCTATGCTCAAAACTTTTGTATCTCTGAATACCAGAGAAAAAAAAGATGCGCGAATCAAGATTCTTTTGTGCCCCATCGAAAAGATTGAAACAGTTTTTTATTTTTCTACTTTTTATTTTTTCTCTGTATGCCACAGAAGAATCGCATTCGTTAGATTATTTATATGTGAATGCAAATACCGGTCAGTCGAGTGGCGGACATTCTGCGATTCGGCTAGGGCAACTTGTTTATCATTTCCAATACTTTCCCGACAAAATTTTCCACATCATTCGAGAGCCATGGGAAGAGTTTCGCTATGTATATGGTATACAAGAAAATCGAACTATTCTAATTCGGAAAATTAATCTTTCAAAGAAGAATTATACTTTTCTTCTTGAGCGGATGAATGAAATATACCTCTATCAAAGAAAGGAATTGGACAACCTTGAAAAGCTTCAAAACGATGCCAGAATAATTGAATCCATACTTTCGGGTGATCAAACTCTTTTTTTAAAAGCGGCAGGTTATTTTTCGGAGAACTCTTCATCTTCTAGGAATTATCGTTCTTTAAAAAGGAAGATAGTTGATAGGCTCGGATCTAATTTTATTTTAAAGCATTTAACTTTCGTTCGGAGTCAATTAAACAATTACAGAATTCCACTCCCTCTATCGATTCAAATCGATTCAAATTCAAATGGTTTTCCGAAAGCTGTGGAAAGTTTTTCGATAGAATATGTTGATTTGCTTTCAAACTTAAAAGCCTTCGAAATTATCCAGGAAGAGCAGGGCTTGAAATCAAACGGATACTTTACATTTACCGGTAATCCTGAAATACAGGTAAACGAATCTATACTTAAGCATTTTATAATGCTCTCAGAAAATTTAGAGGAAGAAATTCTAAGATTACTTGAATCGAAATCGGCAAATACTGGATATCCCCTGCTAGTTTTATTGGCGCGTTATCAAGTGTTACAAAAGTCAATCAAAGAAAGAAAGGTATATTTTTTAGATA